>JAFGBE010000177.1 GCA_016933315.1 Candidatus Auribacterota bacterium | reverse complement strand
GTAATCTGTGTCATCTGTGGTTACTATTATTTTTTAACTCTTTTATCAAATAAGATTATCCTGTAATTCGGATATTAATTTAGCGACCACCTCATCAGCGCTGCCTTCAAATATTTTCCCGCCCTCTTTTCTGGGAGGCGTGAATATTTTCATAACCCATGTGGGAGACCCGTCCAGGCCTACTTTGCTTTTATCTATACCAAGATCCTCGGACGTGATTGTTCTTATCTCGGCCTTTTTAGCTTTCATCTTGCCTTTCAGCGACGGCAGGCGGGGTTCATTTATCTCTTTCACCACGGTAATCAAAACCGGCAGCGCCGATTCGACTACTTCATACCCCTCTTCCACCATCCTTTCGGCAAGTATCTTCCCGCCGCTTATAGACTCTATTTTCTTCACATAAGTGATTTGGGGGATATCCAGATGAGCCGCTATGCCGGGCCCGACCTGGGCCGTATCTCCGTCAATAGCCTGCTTGCCGCATATTATTACGTCGAAACCCGTCTTCTTAATCCCTTCCGAGAGCGCAAGGGATGTAGCCAGCGTGTCTGAGCCGGCAAATGCCCTGTCGCTCATCAGCACAGCTTCATCGGCGCCAAGGGATATCGCTTCCCTCAATGCATTTTCAACCTGTTTCGGCCCCATGCTTATTACGGTCACCTTGCCCCCGAACTTCTCTTTAAGCCTGACGCCTTCTTCTATCGCATATAAATCAAAAGGATTTATTATGCTTGCGACCCCTTCCCTGATAAGGGTGTTTGTCTTGGGGTCGATTTTCACTTCAGTGGTATCGGGAACCTGTTTTATGCAAACCACTATGTTCATTCTAAAGACGCTCCCTCTTTAATCAGGTTCATCGCAATAATGCCGCGCTGTATCTGATTGGTCCCTTCATATATCTGCGTAATCTTGGCATCTCTCATCATCTTCTCAACGGGATATTCTTTCATATAACCGCTTCCGCCTAATACCTGGACGGCATCCGTGGTTACTTCCATCGCCACATCCGACGCGTACATCTTGGCCATGGCTGATATTTTTGATATATTTTTGCTCCCTGAATCGACTTCCCTCGCCGCCTGATACACTAATGTCCTTGCGGCTTCGACTTTTGTAGCCATATCGGCAAGCATAAACTGGACGCCCTGGAAAGACGCTATGGGTTTTTCAAACTGGACCCTTTGACGGGCAAATTTGACAGCTTCATCCAGCGCGCCCTGGGCTATCCCCAGCGCCTGGGCAGCGACACCGGGCCGCGATTTGTCGAAAGTTTTCATCGCAACCATAAAACCCGCCCCTTCGCGCCCGAGGATATTAGCTGATGGGATCCTGCAGTCTTCAAAAACGAGTTCGCTGGTCACAGACGCGCGGATACCCATTTTATTTTCCTTTTTCCCGAAGGAAAAACCTTTGGTCCCTTTCTCTACTATAAAAGCGGATAAGCCCCGCGCCCCTTTTGCCTTATTGGTAGACGCTATAACCGAATATATCTCAGCTTCCCCTCCGTTTGTAATCCACTGCTTTGTCCCGTTAAGGATATAATGGTCTCCGTCTTTAACAGCGGTTGTCTGTATACCGCCCACATCGCTGCCGGCGTTCGATTCCGTAAGGCCGAAAGCCGCGAGTTTTTTACCCGAAGCGATATCAGGAATGTATTTTTTCTTCTGTTCTTCGGAGCCGTATAAAAGCAAGGGATATGTCCCAAGCCCCGTCGCGGCAAAAGCAAGGGCAATTCCCCCGCAGTATTTGCTCAAAGTTTCCGTCGCTATACACATATCGAGGCAGCCGCCGCCCATGCCGCCGTACTCCTCGGGCAGATAAACTCCGAATATATCGGATTCCGAGAGGATTTTAACGATGTCCCAGGGAAATTCCCCGGTTTCATCGTATTTCTCTCTTACAGGAACAATTTTTTCTTTTCCGATTTTATCGCATATTTCCTGTATCATCAATTGCTCTTCTGTAAATCCATAGTTCATTTTTTCCTCCTAAGGGCTTTTTCAAAACAGCTAAAAACGACAGGTATACTGAACTACAATTATATCTTATTGCTTTAGAAGATTAAAAAAACCTTTGTCGACATTGAGTTATTCAAATTTCTTTAAAGCTAATGTTGCGTTATGCCCTCCGAACCCCAAGGAATTGGATAAGGCTGCCTCAACTTTTACTTCCCTGGCATGGTTAGGGACATA
The DNA here is from genome assembly GCA_016933315.1 of Candidatus Auribacterota bacterium. Classification (GTDB taxonomy): domain Bacteria; phylum Auribacterota; class UBA6266; order UBA6266; family UBA6266; genus UBA6266. Next base: position 485 of record JAFGBE010000177.1, on the reverse strand, counting down.
ATCAAGGTCGCATTCCGGGTCGGGATTTTCATAGTTTATAGTAGGCGGTATTATACCGTTTTTAATCGTCATGGCAGTCGCAATCAATTCAACCGCGCCAGCCGCTCCCAGCAGATGTCCGGTCATTGATTTTGTAGAGCTCACCGCAAGTTTTTTCGCATAGTCTCCGAAAACAGATTTGATTGCAATGGTCTCGCATTTATCGTTAAGCTTCGTGGATGTGCCGTGGGCATTGATATAACTGTAACTTTCCAGGGGCAGGCCTGATTTTTTTATGGCCATTTCCAGAGCCCTGGCGCCGCCGGCGCCTTCCGGATCAGGGGCCGTAATATGATAGCCGTCTCCCGAAAGTCCGTAACCGGTCATTTCACAATAGATGTCGGCGCCCCTTCTTTTTGCGTGTTCAAGTTCTTCCAGTATAAGTATCCCCGCGCCTTCCGACATGATAAAGCCGTCCCTGTCCCTGTCAAAAGGCCGGCTCGCCC
>JAFGBE010000176.1 GCA_016933315.1 Candidatus Auribacterota bacterium | reverse complement strand
AACGGTTGATATTCTGTAATCCGTTTGACTACAATATCATGTATATAAAAACAGGGAGTATGAATGTTTGTTGTAATAGGTTTGCCGATAATACTTATGTCTATAATATTTCACGAAGTTGCCCATGGCTGGGCGGCTTATAAATGCGGAGATCCGACGGCTAAAAACGCGGGAAGACTGACTTTGAACCCGCTTGCCCATATAGACCTGCAGGGAACGATTATTATTCCCGGCATACTGATAGCTATGAATTTTCTTACAAAAGCCACTGTCCCGGTTATAGGATGGGCTAAGCCGGTTCCTATAAATCCGGCCTATTTCCGCGACTGGAAAAAAGGGATGGGCATTACGGGGATTGCCGGACCTCTGACAAACATTGTTATCGCTCTCATCCTCTCTCTCCTGTTAAGGGTTTTCCTGATTTCAGGGTTTGTTTTCAGAGATATACCCGTGCTGAATGTCGTAATAGACCAATTATCCAAAGCCGTCGCTTTTGCGGGGCTGATAAATATTGTGCTGGCGGTGTTCAATATGATTCCTATACCTCCTCTTGACGGTTCGAGGGTAGTGGTGGCTTTCCTGCGGCCGGACCAGATTCAAAGCTATCTGCGTATCGAGCCTTACGGAATAATGATAGTGTTCGGAATCCTTATTTTCGGCGGATTCAGGATATTGTGGCCTCTTGTTACACTGCTGTTTTCTGTTATTTTTGGCGTTCCTATCTCATTTTAAAAGAAGGAGTATCTAAAAATGGTTTTGAAAAAAAGGGTTTTGAGCGGTATACAGCCCTCAGGCCGTTTCCATCTTGGTAATTATTTTGCGATGATAAAAAAAATGGTGGAATACCAGAATAAAAGCGAACTATTCTGCTTTATCGTGGATTTACACGCCTTAACGACAGTAACTGACGGGAAGCAGCTTGCGGAATACACTAATGAGGCCGCGGTCTCGCTGCTGTCACTGGGGATAGATCCCGGCATATCGCACTTGTGGGTGCAGTCCGATATCCCTGAAGTAACGGAGTTAGCTTGGATATTATCCAATATAACCACTCTCGGGCTGATGGAGCGCTGCCATTCTTATAAGGATAAGGTCGCAAAGGGCATAAAACCGAATACGGGGCTTTTTATCTATCCGATACTTATGGCTGCGGACATATTGCTTTTCCAGTCGAACCTTGTTCCCGTTGGAAAGGACCAGAAACAACATCTTGAAGTCGCGAGAGACATTGCGTTGAAGTTCAATTCGGTTTACGGCGAGATTTTTACTATTCCCGAACCTCTGATTGACGAGCATGTTGCCGTAGTGCCGGGCATTGACGGGCAAAAAATGTCAAAATCATACGGTAATACGATTGAAGTGTTTGCATCGAAGGATGAATTGAAAAGGAGTGTTATGGGCATAGTGACGGATTCCCAGAGTGTTGAAGCAAGCAAGGATCCCGATAAGTGCAATCTGTATAATATTTACAAGCTATTTGTTTCAAGCGAGGAGAATAAGAAACTCCGGAAAAGGTATACGGACGGCGGATTAAAGTACGGAGATGTGAAGAAAGAGCTGTTTGAGATAATATGGGATTATTTTAAAGAAGCCAGGCAAAAGAGGGAAGACCTTCTGAAAGATAAAGGTTATATCGATAGAATTCTCAAAGAAGGGGCCGACAGAACGAGAGAAATAGCGGTTAAAACGTTGAGAAGCGTTAAGAATGCGGCAGGTTTAAGCGTAAGAATGCTTTAATTTCAAGAGGATATTTTTCTATGGGAGAAGATTACAAGGTTCGACTGGAGGTTTTTGAAGGCCCCCTGGATCTGCTGCTTTACCTGATAAAAAAGGAAGAGGTGGACATTTATGATATTCCGATAGAGAAGATAACAAAGCAGTATCTGGAATATCTTGAATTGATGAAGATGCTTGATTTGACCATTGCCGGCGAATTTCTTGTAATGGCATCCACTCTTATGTATATAAAATCCATGATGCTGCTTCCGCCGGAAGAAAGGGTCATAGATGAGGAAGAAGACTCGATTGACCCCAGGGCAGACCTTGTCAAGCAGCTGCTTGAGTATAAACAGTTCAAAGAATTAGCCGACCATCTTGAAGAGAGAGAACGGGAAAGGGTAAATATTTTTCCAAGGGCGGCTTCTGTCTCCGTGGAATCTGAAGGGGTCGAGCTGTCAAATGTAAATATATTTGACCTTATCAGCGCGTTTTCTGATATTCTGAAAGGAGCCGCGCAGGAGGATCTGCGCGAAATTTTTGAGGATAAATTTACCGTTTCGGATAAAATATCCTATATAACCGGGGTTTTAAAAAATAATAAGAATGTTAAATTTTCCGAGCTGTTTGACGGAACGGCGAACAAAAGCGAAATTGTAGTTACTTTTCTGGCTGTTTTGGAGCTTATAAGGCTGAAGGCTGTCAAGGCAGTGCAGAAAAAGCATTTCAGTGATATCTTTATAGAAATGGTGACAGCTGGTTAAAAAACGGAGAAGGGACAATATGCAGCCGGTAAACACAAAGGAAAATCTTAAAAATATAGTGGAAGCTGTTTTATTCGCTTCTGCGGAACCATTGACGGTTAATGACATATTGAAAGCGTTTGAAGGCGAAAATAATGTGGGAAAAAAGGAAGTGAGAGAGGCTGTGGATGCGCTTAACGTTGAATACGGGGCCTCAGGCAGGCCTTTCCTTGTTGAAGAAGTGGCAGGCGGTTTCAGGATGATTACAAGGCCTGAATATGCGGAATATATAAAAAGGATATATCAATCTCAGCCGTCCAGGCTGTCAAAACCGGCCCTTGAAACGCTGGCCATCGTCGCCTACAGGCAGCCGATCATTAAAGCCGATATAGAATCCATAAGAGGGGTTAATGTGGACGGCGTCATAAAAAGTCTTCTGGACAAGAACCTTATCAGGATATCCGGAAGGAAAGATGTGGTAGGCCGCCCGTTTGAATTTTCTACAACCGAGAAGTTTCTCGAATATTTCGGCCTTACCAATATCAAAGAGTTGCCCAGGATAGAAGAGTTGAAGCAGTTTTCTTCTTTAAAATAACGGAGGGTGTGATGAAGGAATTAAAAAATCTAAGGCAAAGGATTAATTCCGTTGATAAAAAGATAATTCAGTTGCTGAACGAGCGCGCTGAGGTTGTT
>JAFGBE010000175.1 GCA_016933315.1 Candidatus Auribacterota bacterium | reverse complement strand
TTAAGTTTTCCCACAGGGCCGAAGCAAGAAACAAGACCCCTGCGGGGTTCGGATATTTTACGTGCGCCTTAAAGCCGGGCGCCGAAATCCTGTATTATTCGGTTATAGGAAAGGTTAACGAGCTGAAAGACATAGATACTTTTTTCGGCAGGATTGCCGGGGGGACGTATTTTGATGAAAAGAAAAAGGAAAGCGCGGCGCTGATCGCGTCCATAACCGATAAAATATTGACGAAATCATCTTCCCCCGAGTTCGACAATTACTGCCGTCAGACCTTTCTGGATAATTTGCTGAGAGGGGGGTTCCCGATTACTCTGGGCGCCGGCGCGAAAAAAACGAATTATTATATTTATTCGAGAATACACGGCGACATGGAGAGAGAATATAATAATTTTGTGATTATGCCCGAATATTTTTCACAGGGAACGGGAAATTACAGGGATGTAAACCAGAACAGGCGCAGTGATATATTCTTTAACCCGCGCGTGAAGGAAGAAGTTATTTCATGTTTTGTCAACCTGCTGCAGTCCGACGGCTTTAACCCCCTCAAGATAGAAGGTTCCAAATTCCGTATTTATAACCGTAAGGAGTTCCTGTCGTTGTTTAAGGGGAGAGACAGGCAAGCGGTGGCTGAATTTATTTCAGAGCCGTTCAGCCTTGGCGGTTTCTTTAATATGCTTGAGCGGAAACATATCAAGACCGGGTCAGGGAAAAAAGAAAAGGTGCTGGATAAAATTATTTCCTGCGGCCGGAGAATCGACTGCGCTTCGCCCGCTGTAGGTTACTGGTCCGACCACTGGCATTACAATATCGACCTTATAGAGGCCTTTCTGGCAGTGTACCCCGAAGAGAAGGAAGAACTGCTTTTCGGGAAAAAAGATTTCGTTTATTACGATAATTACCTGGTAGTGCGCCCGCGCGCGGAGAAATATGTTCTTTTCAATTCAAAACCGAGACAGCTTAATGCCGTGGCTGAGAACAAGCAGAAAAAAGCTATGATAGAAAGAAGAAAAGAAAACAAAGCTGAAATGCGGAAGCAATTTGGCCGCGGCGGTGTATATAAAACTATCCTCATTGAGAAGCTGTTGTGCCTTGCGGCGAACAAATTTGCTTCCCTGGACCCGGCCGGCATAGGCATCGAGATGGAATCGGATAAACCGAATTGGTGCGATGCCCTGAACGGCTTGCCCGGTCTTTTCGGTTCATCCGTTGCCGAAACGATAGAGCTTAAAAGATTAATCATGTTCATATTGGACGCATTTGAGAAAGCGCCGGATACAGGCATTCTTTTGTCCGATGAAGTGAGCGGTTTTCTCTCCGCTCTTGAAAAGGCCGCGGCGAAGCACAGCGCAAACTCTTTCAGGTTCTGGGATGAAAGACATAACGCCATGGAGAATTACAGGAAAGCCACATTGACGGGGTTTTCAGGAAAGCAGCGCAGGAAACCGGTGAAGTCGCTTGAAAAAATGCTGGAGAGTTTCCTTGCGGTAGTGGATAAAGGCATAAGCAGAGCCGTAGATTCAAAAACAGGGATTATAAAAACGAACTTCGAAAGCATAGTCGAAAAATATGAGATTTTAAAAGAGAAAGGAAAACCGAAAAAAAATTCCAGCGGATTAACCTGTATAAGACCGCTGAAATTCAGGCACAGGGCCCTGCCGGCTTTTCTTGAAGGACCGGTACATTACCTGAGAGTGTGCGATAACGTGAAAAAAGCGGAAGGTTTTCACAAAGCGGTTATAAAAAGCGGTATTTATGATAAGAAGCTCGGTATGCTAAAAGTCAATGCGCCGCTTGCCGGAGAGGGGATAGACATAGGAAGGATAAATATTTTTACAAGAGGGTGGCTTGAAAATGAGTCTGTATGGCTTCATATGGAATATAAGTACCTGCTGGAACTTTTGCGCTCGGGGTTAACGGAAGAGTTCTACAGGATATCGAAAAAAGCCCTGGTTCCTTTTATGGACGCAGAGATTTACGGCAGAAGCATATTCGAGAACTCCTCTTTCATAGCAAGCAGCGCGCATCCCGACAGGAGGATACACGGACAGGGTTTTGTTTCCAGGCTTTCGGGTTCGACAGCGGAATTTTTGTCGATATGGCTTTTCATAACGTCGGGGATTAAGCCGTTTGGTGTTTCGGGGGGTAAGCTCAGCCTTAAGTTTGAACCTGCGATATCTTCGGATATGTTTACAACGGTAGCAAGCAGGATGAAAACATGCTTGCAGGACGGGTCGACCGAGTGGGTCGATATTCCCGCAAACTGCTTTGCATTCAAGTTTCTCGGGAATACTCTTGTTGTGTACCATAATCCCGGGCGGAAAAATACATTCGGCGCGAAAAAGGCCGGAGTAAAATCGTATCTTCTTGAATATTATGACGGTGAGAAAAAAGAGCTGTTATCCGGAGAAGTGAAAGAGCCCTTCGCGTCTGACATAAGAAGCGGCAAAGTCAAAAAAATAGACGTGACTCTTATGTGAAATTCTTGTGTGTAAACATCCCTGGCGGTATTGACAAAGAGCTTTGGATATGGGAAAATGTTAACGTTAACAATTAATGGGGAAAAAGATGAAAAATACGGTAAAATACGATAAATACAGTCTTATCATTAACGGAGAGAGGAAGATACTTATAGGGGGAGAGGTACACTATTTCCGCATGCCCAGGGGATTGTGGGAGGACAGGGTAAAAAAGGTGAAACAGGCGGGATGCAACCTTATAGCCACTTATATACCCTGGAACTTCCATGAGGAAGAGGAAGGCGCCTTGAACTGGGAAGGGGACCGAGACCTGCCGTATTTTCTCAAGCTCTGCGAAAAATACGGCCTTTATGTGATATTGAAGCCCGGACCTTATATTTGCGCGGAGTGGGATTTCGGCGGGTTTCCGCACTGGCTTTTGGCGAAGAATATACGCTTGAGAGTTGCGGATAAGGAATACCTTGCGCTGGTAAAAAAATGGTATGAAGAGGTCGCAGAAATTGCCAAGCCGCATCTTTTTACACAGGGCGGCAATGTGGTGCTGGTACAGATAGAGAACGAATACGACCATTTGCTGGAAGAGATGCCGGAAATAACGGGATCGAAGGAAACAGCGCGCAAATATCTTCTAAAGCTGCTTGATATTGTAAGAGGAACAGGCATAGACGTGCCCGCTTTCACCAATGAGGGAAGCTGCATTCTCGGTACGGAAATTATAAATACGCATACATATTATCCGAATATTCCGTGGATATGGATGTGGGAATTCAATGATTTTGACAGGAAAATGGATGACAGCCTCAGGCTGCAGCCGGATAAGCCCGTTATGATGATGGAACTTGAAGCAGGGTGGTTTGCGCAGTTCGGCAAACCTTTGTACGAGGTCGAATATGAAGCGGTTGAAGCTATTACCAAAACCCTGCTGGCTTACGGTAATTCTGTCATCAATTATTATATGTTTGCCGGCGGGACGACATTTCCGTTCTGGATAAGCAAAGGGGATTACGGCGGGATAGGGACCTGCACTACATTTGACTTCGGCGCCTCCCCGATACGCGAATGGGGGGAGCTGCACAGAAAATACCATTTAATCAGGAACTGGGCTTATTTCCTTGAGTCTTTTCCCGATGTCATAACAGCGGGGACTATTGACAGGGACGGCGCCCGTTTTGTTTCAGGATCCGAAAATATTGCCGTTTTACATAAAAAAGCGTCCGAGCAGAGAGAAGACTTTAAATTTTCATATGAAAATGTAAGGACGATTTTAAGGAGAGGCACGGACCGTTCGGTGTTATTGATAAGAAACCTGGAAGATGTACCGAGGGAATTCGCGGTTGAGTTTTATTCCGGGCAGCTCAAGGGGAAAATTAAGCTTCCGGGCGCCGGCAGGAACCTGACTATGAGCCCCAAAAGCTCTCTTCTCCTGCCTGTAGATTTTAAACTCAGCGATGACTTACATATCGTATATTCTACATCGGAGATTTTATCAAAGAGAAAGGTCGGGAATACCGAGTATGTATTTATGAGGGGGAAAAAGGGCATTGAAGGGGAAATGGTGATAAAGACCGCCGGCGAAATAACCGGCGCAAGCGAAGGGGTTTCGCTGGAAGGCAATGCCGGATTGAATACAATACGGTATTCGCACGGTAAAGTCAGCGTGTTTAAAGCCGGCGGCATCACTTTCATAGTGATTCCGGAAGACATGGCCGATAAATTCTGGATTTCCGATGAAATGGTTATAATAACCGATAATTATTATCTTGAAGATATAAACAGGAAGGAGAATGCGCTGGAGATTTCCTTTCAGGTGAATAATCCCGGCGAGCATTATGCTTACCTGTGGTGCGGTTTTGACCCGCATAACCTTATGGTCGACGGCAGGGAAGTCGCCCTGAAAAAGGATGCGGTGTTGGGCGCGTATGTTTTCCGCTGCGAATATAAAGATATCCTGACGCCGGAAATCAAATGGATAAGCAACTGGAAATACTGCCCCGACAGCGCGGAAGCGGGAGAGAAATTTGACGATTCGGGGTGGAATAAGATCGATTCAAAAACAGCGCTTGAAAAAGGCGGGTACCTTGGGCACGGCTATTACTGGTACAGAAATTATTTTACGGTGGATGCCGGGGCGTCGGAAGTGAAACTTTCCGTCAAAACAAATGAAATGGACAGGCTCCTGGTTTATATAAACGGGTCATTCAGATGGGTCGGGATAGGGTCTCCCGTGCTTGATATAAGCAAATATGCGAAGAAAGGGAAAAACACCCTGGCAATACTTTATGCGAATGAGTTTCATACAAAAGCCCATCCTCACGAAGGCCCTATACAGAAAGTCAGCGGGCTTTATTATCCCGTAAAAGTTTACGGTAAAGCGGAAGGAAAGAAGTTTGAACATGAATTTAAAGACTGGAAACTGAAATTCGGGCTTGGTGGGAACGACAGGAAGTATTTTTCCGCGCAGGCGGATGAAAGCGCATGGATAGATGCGCCGGCCGCGGAAAAGTATGTCGTACAGGAAGACGCCGGCAATTTAATCTGGTTCAGAAGGCGTTTTTCTCTTAATATCGACAAGGAACATACAGCCCCCGTGTTCGTGGAGGTAAAATCCCTGAGCAACAGGTGCCTTATATATGTAAACGGGTTTCTGCTCGGCAAATACGAATCTGTCGGGCCTCAGAATAGGTTCTTTATTCCCGACAGCCTGCTGAAAAAGGAAAATGAGATGGTCATTCTTCTTGAGGGGCCGGGATTCCACCCCGTTAAGCAATCAGGGTTCCTTCCCGCGGAATTCGAAGATTTAAAGCTCGGCTTCTATTATACTTCGAAGAAGTCAAAAACCGTATTGAGCAGGTAAAGCGGTGCATGGACAGTCCGCGAAAAGGCATAATTTTTCATTTATATATAATATGTATTTTTATATAATTTCCTTATGAAAAAATTGTGTCTGTATCTTATTCTGCCTTCCTTGCTGTTTGTTCTTCTGCTATGGGTTACGGCAAACTGGTATTTTATCCCATTTAAGCTGGTGCCGGCTTTTGAGAGAAAGCTGCCCTCGCTGCTTCCCGACGGCATAGAAGTCAATTACAGCAAGATAGCATTCAGCCCTTTTACCGGATTTATGATCTGCG
>JAFGBE010000174.1 GCA_016933315.1 Candidatus Auribacterota bacterium | reverse complement strand
CTGGATATACCTAGATTCACGGTATACGTTTTGGTTTCGCCCGGCTTGAGCTTTATCCTGCCGGAAATCACACCGGCTGAATTCAATCCTCTTATATGCGGAGTACAGGAACACTCTCCTCTTTTTACCTGTTCCGGGGAACCATAATTCCCGTAACGCCCTATGAATTTTTCAAGATCGGTCTCAAATCCGTCATTGTTCACACCCGCGGAAAAATAACACATATAGGGCCATGTTTTATTGCCCCACGGGAATTTTTTTGCGATGACAGCCTTCATTTTAAAGTCATACCTGACATCATTCATAAGCGCCGCAATATTTCTGAGAGTAAGTTCCGGTTCCCACGGGCCCACCATCCACTCGACGAAATTGAATACCGTTATATCAGCCGGGGTTCTCCCGTTATTGAATATACTGACAATCCAGCATTCAAGATCATCTTCGACGGGCACGAAAAAATCCGCTTTCGCCCTTATGGAACCGAAATCAGAGCTTATTGATGTATAGCCCAGGCCATGCACACATTTGAAATTCGCAGATTTTTTGACAGGGGCATACGTCGCCGACCAGAATTTTCCCGAATTGTTGTCTTTCAGATATATATATCTGCCCGGGGTATCGCTGAGGTAATTGGCAGGCGCCCAGCGGGTTATCCTGTTATATGTGGGATCCTTAAAAAAGTGATATCCGCCGGCAGTTTGAGATATTATGGAGCAGAAACGACCGTTGGACAGGTAGTTTACCCAGGGACGCGGAGTATCGGGGCGTTTAATTATGAACTCCGTATTGTCGCCTGAAAAGTCCCCGTACCGCACATAAGAATTTTTCTTTTTAACTTTTGCCATAAACACCTTTCCTTAATTCGATGTTAGAACGCATAGTATTTAGAAATAAATTACTGGTTTGCTACTGGTATCTATATACATCAAAAATTTTTTCCTGTCAATATACTTCATCCTATTTTTTTCTTGAATATTTTGAACACGAGGAACGGATGATGAGCTCGGTCGGCACAATAACTCTTGCCCCGCTGTATTTATCGTTTTCTATCTGCTTGATCAGAAACTCTATTGCCATGCGCCCCATTTCTTCCTTTTGTATGCGCACGGTCGTAAGGGGAGGGTTTGTATGCGCAACCCAGTCTATGTCGTCAAAACCGATCACGGACATATCTTCCGGCACTCTCAGGCTGCTTTTTTCCCTTATAGCTTTCAAGGCCCCCACCGCAGACTCGTCATTTATGCATAATACAGCCGAAGGAATTTTCCCCGACCGCAATATCCTGTCCATAGAATTATACCCGTCGTTTACCCTGTAGTGGCTTTTAACATAATACTCATCCCTGAAGGCTATACCCGATTGCTTCAGCGCATCCCTGTAGCCGTTAAAGCGCTCCGCAACCGCATAATCCTTCCGGTTTCCGCCCATAAACCATATGGTCTTGTGCCCCAGGTCAATCAGGTATTTGGTTGCCTGGAATGCGCCCTCGTAATTATCCGGCACAATGGTAGTAACTCCTTTCTTATCCAGTTGATTATCCACAAGCACCATGGGAATTTTATTCCTGTAAACATCCAATATAATGTTCTGCCCCATATATCCTATGATAATCACCCCGTCGAGTTTCCTATCCCTTATTACCTTTACTAATTCAGCCCTGGATTCTTTTACAAAAGAGTAAAAAGAAAGGTGGTATCCCGAAATTGCGGCTTTATCCTGCATACTCCTGAAAATTTTCGAATAGTACGGACTGTCAAGCGGCGAGTTCGCCGTTTTTAAGACGCAGGCGACACTCTTGCTTTTGGGCCGCACAAAAGAATCTTCCTTCGGAAAATTTTCCGATACAAATGTGCCTGTCCCGGGCGCCGAATAAAGCCAGCCCTCGGAAATTAACTGTGCCAGGGCCTTTCTCACCGTAGAACGGCTGATCTTGTATTTTTCGACAAGAACCCTCTCGGAAGGGATCATTTCCGTAGGCTTATACCTTCCTTCAACAAGATCGTTTTTCAACGTCTCCATAAACTGGCGATGAAGAAAAAATCTCCTGTCTTTAGCTCCCTTCCTCATATCACAGCGCCTCCAATCAAAAGTATATTATAAAGGCAAATTAAAGTAAATCTATCTCAATTTTTGCTTTTTCCGAAGGACCTTTTATCCTGTAAATTACAATCCCCCCTTTTTTCATGCCGGATAGTTTTTTTCCCGATATCTTCGCGCTTATCGGTTTCCTGCAGTTAAAAGCTATTTCCTCATAATCCGGCCCATCCGCCCGGAGCACGATGCATATTGACTTTTTCAGGACACTGAAACCAAGCACATGCGCCGTGCAATAGGCAATAGCAATATCTTCGGTAACTGGAAAATCCAGCGGTATTATCCTGCAGCTGCGTTTCTCAAGCCTTAATTCGCCTTTCGACGGCAGTGATACTTTTTTTCCGCCGGGCATTCGGATTGTGAAGCCGGATGTCTCTTCAAGCTGGTGGAAATTCGACACGAAGAGGAACGAAGCTTTTTTGCCGGCGCGCAAAACCGTTTGAATTCTCCTGTTGCTTTTTTCGACCCGCGGGCGAACTCCCGCGCGACGCAGGAATCCGGACATAATATCGATATGATAATCAAAAACATGGCTTAGCCCGAATCCGTAGGCAATTAAGCTGCCTTCCCCGCACCTTTTGCTTACGGCGACCGGCTGTCCGCCTGAACTAAAATACAGACCCTCTGCTTTATCCGATTCCAGGAAGCGTACAGGCCTTTCAACCGACATAAGTCCGTACTTTTTGTCTTTTATAAACACATCGTCGGAGATACCGCTTTTTACACCCAGCATGTTTTTGATCACCTCACAGCTGCCGCCGCCCAGGTCTCTGTCCGGCAGCTCGGGACCCAATATGAGGCTGCCTCCCGAGAGGACAAAATCCGCCAGTTTCTCCTGCACGCCCTTCTCCATAAAGCCGAAACAGGTCATAATGAGAACTTTATCCTTATCCGGCATTTCCTTTTGTACGTCCGCAATCCTGAAATTACATCCGGAAAGCTCAAGCAAGCGGCAAACCCCGTCGTAAAACAGCCTGTTTCTCCTGGCTACAATACCAGCGGCAAAATTCCCCTTCAGGTACTCAGTCATATAATAAGGAAAATACATCCCGACTACGGCATCACAATTCTTTTCCGTTTCCGCGATTCCGGCGCCGAAAACACCGAAAAACCTACCCCATTTCCCGATAGGCTCATAATGCGGCTCCGTCCCGCAGTCTATGTTTACCGGAGCCTGCCATTTATGATAAGTCCCCATGGCGCCTATTTCGGGAGGATTTTTTCCGGAACCGAACATATAACAGTTCAAGCCGTTCAGCCCGTGCGCGCAGGAATTTAAAATATTAAGGTCCACATCCGAAGGGTAAATCACAGGTTTATCAAACATAATGCCTGTTTGCAGCTCGGCGCAGATCACAGGAGAGTCCTTCGAAGAAATAGCTTTCACTGTTTCGGTTGTTACAGCTATATCGTGAAAATTCTCGTAGTCAAGTCTTCTCATCTGGTAAGCTCCCCCCATAACGAGTTTATCCACCTTGGCTGGAAAAGACCTGAACATAGACGTGGTCATAGGGCTGTATAATCCCCTGCCGTATACGTCAAAATCGAGAAAATGGGCTATGTTGGCGGATAAAGGGACCTTTATGCCGAGACTCCTCGCTTTCTGCGCGAGGAAAAGATAATAATCCGAGTAATACTCCCTCCAGAAATCCGCCCAGTCCCAGTAACGGGCGTCGGGGTCTGCGTCAAATTCGGGAATCTGCATCTTTAAATCAGAAAACTTTTCATACCTGCTCCCGTAAACACCGTTAAGGCTGCTTATGCTGCCGTATTTAGCCTTGAGAAAATTCCTGTAGAAGGCTTCGGAGCTGTCGCTGAAATCCGGCTGCCCGGAACACCAGTTGATCATGCTTATCTCATTATCAAGCTGCAGCAGTATTACGTTTCCCCCTTCCGTAATCTGTCTTTCCGAGATATGCGGAATTATATTCTCGTACCATCTGGAAACAAATTCCCTGTATAAAGAGCTGGAAAAAGAGACAAAATTGCTTCCTATGACGGACCCGTCTTTCCTTTTCATGAAAATATCGCGCTCTCCGCTGACCAGCCAGGAAGGGAGTCCGTCGTTTATCATTTCCCCATGGCATATCGGCCCCGGGCGCAAAAGCATATACAGCCCTTCGCCCGAGCATATGTCCATAAATCCAAGCAGGTTTCTTTCACGCGCAGTCTTCCCTGTTATGTCAAACCGTCCCTCTTTGGATTCATGCCATGACCATGGTATATAAGTCGATACCGTATTTAAACCCGCGCTTTTAGCTTTTAAAACATAGCTTTTCCAGTTTTTGCGCGGTGTCCTGAAATAATGGATTTCACCCGAATACAGTAAAAACGGTTTCCCCTTGAGTATGAATTTCCCTTCCTTTAATATGATACTTCCGGCCATGCTGCCCTCCCTTTCTCCCTTTCGAAAACATAATACCATTTTAAAATAATATTTACTTTTTTAATAAAAAAAATTAGAATACCGCAGTTTTCAAATATGAAGAGGGGGGGGTAGAAAAAAGAGGGTTCCCCTAATTCGGCAGAGTTGAGAACCCTCTTGAAGGGTTTCCTTTCTTTACCTCCTTCTCTTCCTAAAAACCAGCAATCCTGTTATCCCCCCGATCAGAAGAGCCATGCTGCCGGGTTCGGGTATTACCGAAAATTCCGCATCATCCCACCAGACTGTCCCTGTTGCTGTTTCCGCTGTTCCCGGCGCCAGGATAAACAATCTGAAATCAACATATGATGCCCCCTCAGGAGCGGTCCTCTGGGCTTCGTCCCAGACGCTGAGGTCCTGATATGTCCAGTCTCCCGATCCGCTCATAACGGCTGTCCCTATTCCTCCCGGAAGCTCATTAAAACCCGAATCAAGCCACTTGCATTCCATTTTGGCTTCCACCTGGCTAAGGTTATCGTATTTAAGCCATGCCCCGCCTGTAATAATATAACCGGGTTGTACGCTTACTATTTGTTTTGCTTCGGATTTCTCCCATCCGTTCGCATCATCTGTAACCCCTGTAGCCCACTGTTTCAGGCTTTGGCTTCCTGACCGGGAAAAATCCGTCGCATCGTAATCAATACCGAACTGGCCTCCCCACATGTCGGAAATCCATTCCCCGGCTCCGGAACCTTCAAACCCGGAATCAGAGAGAATATTTGCTTCCGCATAAGCATATGCAAAAAAGCAAAGCACAAAAAAAACACTGCAAACAACGCGCATAACAATCCCCCCTTTTCTTTGTTTTTAGTTACTGGTATGTTACTGGTATTCTTATTATAAT
>JAFGBE010000173.1 GCA_016933315.1 Candidatus Auribacterota bacterium | reverse complement strand
GTAATATCATGACCCCGATAACATCGGGGTCTTTTATTTTTACCGGGATATTTAAGGGAGGAAAACCGCATGAGATGGAGATGTAAGGAAGTTCACCTTTCTAAGACGGCTTCTCAGAACAGGAAAAGAAAAGGGAGCTGTGCGAAATTCGTTTCTAACGTACATGACGGGTCCGATTACTACGCAGTTTTTCCGGTTACGGAAGTAAGAAAACATATTAAAGACTGATAACCGCAATTAATGTTTGAAGCCGCTGCTTCTTTGTGGAAGCGGCGGGGTGTATTTATGCGGTCTGAATGTGAAACCCGGAGGGTTATAATGAGAAAAATATTTGTATTGACGGCTATTATACTTATTGGTTTCCTTTCGGCTTCTTGTGACAAAGGTCTTTCCTCTGCCGGGAAGGCAGGAGACCAGGGCGATTCTTCAATGGTCGGCAAAGTTGAAACTCTCGATGAAGCGGCTCTTAATAAGCTCCTTTCCGAAAACCGCGGCAAGGTTGTTATATTGGATTTTTTCGCTACATGGTGCCCGCCGTGTAAGCAGGAAGTCCCCGGGTTTATAGACCTTTACAGAAAATATAAGGATAAAGGACTGGAGATCATTGCTGTTGCCGTTGACAAAACAAGCCCTTACAGAATAAATAATTTTGTCAAGGAGAACGACGTTAACTATCCTGTATATCTTGATTCCGGAGATTTAGCGGGTAAGTATAAGATCCGCTCCATACCCCATACCATCTTTATTGATAAAAGCGGCAGCATTGTCAAGACTCACATAGGTTATATGAGCGAAGATGCCTTTGAAAAAGAGATTAAGAGCCTTCTCTAGAAAAAAGGCCGGGCAAACGGCAAAGGCACATCAATAAAGGGGTACTTATGAAGATTCTCGCGGCTGTTTTTTTGTCAATGCTGGTTTTTGCCTGCCCGGGCCTGTGCTCCGGACTTTTAAATATGGAAAGAGGGCTGTGGGTATGGCATACATCATCCGTATTGGATGATGAAACAGCGGCATCGGCTTTCTTTGATTTTGTAAGCGCCCCTCACGGAAATGCCGCAAAGAAAATTAATGTGATATACCTTTCCGGCCCGAAAAGTTTAAAAAACCAGAACTTTGAAAAAATCCGGTCGTTTATCAAAAAAGCGAACAGGGCAGGGATAAAAATAGAATATCTCGCAGGCGATGCCAACTGGTCATATCAGCATACCACTCCCCTGAGGATACTTAATTCAGTGATAACGTACAATAATTCCGTTTCGGAAGATGAGAAATTTTACGGTATTCACTGGGATATAGAAGGCCATGTGTTGAGTGTTTTCCATAAGCCTGAATATCAGGATAAGATTAAAAACGGGTACATCGACTTGCTCAGAAAATGCAGGGAAACGATACGGGGTTCCGGAGTAAGCCTCAGGCTTGCCGCGGACCTGCCTACTTTTTATGACGAAAAATATTTCTCTGAGGTCTTATCTTATGCAGATTGCGTTGTCTTGATGGATTATTCCGATTCTTTCGGCAGAATAATATCTGCTGCGGAAAATGCCCTGGAAGCCGGCAACAAGAAAAATCGCAGGGTTGTAATAGGGGTGGAGACGCAGGCGCCTAACGCAAAGTATGGTGTTACGCCGGTTATAACTTTTGCCGAGGAAGGCTACGGGAAAATGGACGAAGTCCTCGATAAAGTTGCCGTCAAGCTCTCCAGGGAAAAATCTTTCGGGGGTGTCGCAATCCATTATTACGCGAGTTACAGGACGATGAAAGAAGGCGGGCTGAAAGTTGCATCCACAAAAAAATATCCTGAACTGCCTCCTATAGGATGCGTTAATAATGAATCGATAGTTGTCGATGGGCTGGTGAGCAAAGAGGAATGGGGAAAGAACCGGCCGATTATTTTAAATGACAAGAAATATGTGGTTTACGGCAAAAGCACCTGGATGGGAGTAAAAGATTTAAGTGTCCTGGTCGGGACAGCATGGGACAAAAGGAACCTTTATATCGCAATGGAGGTTACCGATGATGTCCTGATGCAGGATGACAGGGAAGAAATACTGAACATAGACCATATTGAGCTCTGGATAGATTCTCAGTTTGAGAAAGACAGGGAAAGCCCTGTCGCCGATGAAGATGATTTTCAGTTTGGTTTTGCGCCGGGTGACTTTACGGCCCGGTCCGGCAGGTTTATTGTCTGGTATCCCGATGTGGATGAGAAGAAGTTCGGGGAGAGCATAAAATATTTTTTTAGCAGGACTGATGCAGGGTATAATCTTGAAGCGGCTATCCCATGGTCTCTTATAGGCGTGAAAAATCCCAAGAAAGGGGATAAGTTCAGGATAAGTGTTGACCCGAGTGATACTGATGCGATATCTAAAACCCAGGAAACACTGATGTCAACATCCCCCTACAGGGAGCTTGCAAACCCATGCACTTTCAGGGTTATGGAATTACAGTAGTTCAGTTTCCCTTTTATCAAAAATATCAGTTGCAATATTCGGGGGGAACCGTATAATGCTATCCTTTGTTGAAGGCTGTTGAAATATTTTGGAAGCAGAAGGGATGTTTATGTCAGCAGAGTTATTTTTTTTGTCGGCCCTTGTGTTGTTCCCCGCGGTCTTCTTGCACACAAGAATAAAGGACGCTACCCAGGCGCATATTTTCAAGGATGCCTCCGGCAAAAAGATCCCTTACAGGATTTATATTCCGCCCGGGCTGCGCAAAAAAAAGAAGTATCCGCTGGTACTGTTCTTCCACGGCTCTCTTGAAAGAGGCTCTGATAATTTAAGGCAGATGTCTTACGGTATCAGGGAACTTATTGGTTACAGCAAATCCCACGGTGAGCCGGTGTTCATGCTGGCGCCGCAGTGTTCAAGGCGGGAAGAATGGGTTAAAATCTCTTATTCGGGGATATCCCACAAGATGGCCGCTGCTCCCACCAATGCCCTGAAGCTTGCTATGGCGCTTCTGGATGATACGGTAAAAGAGAAACCGATAGACACAAAGAGAATTTATGTCGTGGGTTTGTCCATGGGCGGTTTTGCGGTCTGGGACATTATCGAGCGCCGCCCTGAATATTTTGCCGCTGCCATTCCTATCTGCGGCGGCGGGGATATTTCAAAAGCGGGGAGTTTAGCGAAGATTCCGATATGGGCTTTTCACGGGGAACTTGATGACGTTGTTGCCGTGAGGCGGTCGAGAAGCATGATAGATGCAATCAGGAAAAAAGGGGGAAAACCCTTTTATACAGAGTATCCCGACGGGGAGCACGACGCGTGGGTCCCGACGTTTAAAAACAAAAAAGTGTTTGAATGGCTTTTAAAACAGAGGAAAAGAAAGGGGAAATAGCCTACTTGAGGGAAATTCTTTTTATCCCGTCTATGTTTCGCAATCCCTCAAAAAATTTCTTTGTGCCTTCTCTCTTGAGGATATAAACAACGGATTTCAGTTCTATCGTGCCTGTCTCAATATCTTCTTCAATGCTGATATCGTTCAGCTCGACGTCTTTTTTGTCAAGATAATCGATTATTTTATCTACTGCGCCTGAGTATTTATCTGTTATTACGCTCAATATTTTTGCGGTTCTGTATCTGAATATCTTCAGTTCTATGATATTCAGGACGTTCAATGTTAAAAGTATTATTATTACGGCAAAGGCGCTTGCCGCATACATGCCCGCGCCTATGGTCAGGCCTATGGCTGCGGTTGTCCATATGCTGGCGGCGCTTGTAAGCCCCCTTACATTGAAGCCGAGCCGGAAGATAGCGCCGGCGCCCAGAAACCCGATACCCGTTACAACCTGGGCGGCGATCCTTCCCGGATCCCCCCCGGTTTTTGAAGGCAGGTAGATTGACAGCAGCATAAGAAGCGTCGCGCCGGTGCATATTATGATATGTGTTCTCAATCCGGCGGGCTTAAAATGGCGTTCGCGGTTTTGCCCTATCAGTCCGCCTGCGATAACGGCGAGTATAAGCCTGAAAAAAATCACGTGATAAGTCAACTCGGATGCGAAAACAAGCTCGTTCATATAACTGATGATATTTTCCATGACATAAATATACCAGTCTTTAACCCGGCAATCAATAAATTCTGATTGTCTGTGGTTTGCGCCTTAATAAAGATTTAAGATAAAGCAAAAATTCTTCTCTGTCTTTGATCACGAGTAAGATAATAGGAGAATAAGCAAGTATTTCTCACTCTCTTTTTAGTCCCCGCATCTTCATTTTGCGGAGCAAAATGGCAGGGGACATTCTCGCTGTCCTCCTCGTCCCCCTTGATTTGTTTTTATTTTTAAAAACAAATCAAAACAGTGGGGACAGGTCAGTCACTGAGAAGAACACTCAGCTCCCGAATCCGTTCGAAACACTTACTTATCCTCCCTGATCTATGTGGAGGCTTAAAGCTGGGCAGGGAGTAAGTTTTAAGGGGTGTCTTTTTTGTGAGCGGCCATGGTGCCCGAAGGGCGAGCGAGCAAAAAAGTCAAGTGCGGAAAGACTCGGCGGGCCCCGTGAAATTCGAAGAATTTCCGGGATTGAGTACCCGATATTTTCTTCGAAAATTTCAGGGTAACTTTCAAACATCCCCGGAAAATTTATTCCCTGACCTGCGCCCATTGTTTAAGCAAAAAAAGAGAGAAGAATTTTTGCTTATCATATATAGCCCATCCTGGTTGAAGCTTGGAAAATTATTGTCACGCACGTTGTGATAATCTATAATCTCTTTAAAATGTCGATAACGGCATAGGAGTTTATAGGTGAAACGGCCGCAACCGGAAATCAGGGAAGAAAAAAGGGGAAATTGGGGAAGCAGAGCGGGTTTTGTGCTTGCCGCCGTGGGTTCCGCAGTCGGACTCGGGAACCTATGGGGTTTCCCGTATAAGCTTTACTCATACGGGGGAGGCGCTTTTCTTATACCGTATATATTGGCTATGTTTGTAATAGGTATACCGCTGATGATCCTTGAATTCTCCATAGGGCATAAATTCCAGAAGGCTGCGCCGGACGCTTTTTCTCAGGCGAACAAGCATTTCGAAACCGTAGGATGGTGGGGAGTCCTGCTCGGTTTTGTGATAATAACGTATTATCCTGTTATCCTTGCGTATTGTTTCAACTTTTTATGGTTCAGCGTAAAGGGCATATTTAACGGAGGGCATCTTCCATGGGCCGGAGAAGGAGTTGCGGGAGTGAAGGAAGCGACAAATTTCTTTTTCAACTCGTATTTAGGCTATCATGAAAGTTTTTCTTTGGGGAATTTCCGGATAGAAATAGCCGTTACTCTTGTTATAAGCTGGGCCGCGATGTATTTGTGTATTTTTAGGGGGGTTAACCTGGTGAGCAAGGTGGTGTGGCTTACCGTACCTCTTCCGTGGATAATGCTGGTTATCCTGACAATTAGGGGCTTGACGTTGCCCGGAGCGGTTAAAGGCCTTGCTTATTATCTGGAACCGGATTGGAGCCGTTTGGCTGAACCCGCTACCTGGAAATGGGCTTTCGGCCAGGTGTTTTTTTCGATGAGCCTGGCGTTTGGGGTTATGATTACGTACGCGAGTTTTCTGCACAGGAAAAGCGATATCAACAACAACGCAACCATCATCGGTCTCGCGGATTTCGGAACAAGTTTTATATGCGGGCTTGCTGTTTTTGCGACTTTAGGAGGCATGGCCTATGCGACTCAGCTTGCGGGTAATCCGGTTCCTGTTTCGGAAGTGGCAAAAGAGGGCCCATCCCTTGCATTTGTGGCTTTTCCCTACGCATTAGCACAATTGCCTTATTCGGCGTGGTTCAGTTTTATCTTTTTTATAACCCTGATAACGCTTGGGCTGGATTCCGCGTTTTCTATTACTGAAACTGTCCTGGCGAGCATCGTTGATAAAACCGGCTGGAAAAGGTCCGGAGTCCTCATAATAATGAGCCTGGCCGGCCTGTTGGCGGGACTTTTTTACTGCACCAACGGAGGCCTTAACTGGGTCGGGCTTGTTGACGGTATGATTAACGGCACGTGGGGAATCGCCCTTTTGGGGCTGCTGGAATGTATCGTTTTGGGATGGCTTTTCAATACTGGGATTTTGCGTGATCACGCGAATGAGCGAAGCGACTGGCATATAGGAATATGGTGGGATATCCTTATAAGGGTTGTTATCCCTGTTATCCTGTCGGCGTTATTCATATGGAGTTTGTTTGATGACCTTTCAAAAAAAGGTGGTCTTTTTCACAGTCCCGACGGGAGCTTTTATTTTCCTTCAGTCGTCAGCATCTCTATAGCTCTAATAGTCCCTTTGGTGTCGTTTATAGTTACTTACAGGAAACATGTTAAGAGAAAGGACGATCAAAAGAGACAGGCGCGCGCAGGAAAGATTCAAGGCGCAGACCTTGGGAAAAAAGTATTTTACGCAGCCTGTGCCTTGTTGATATTGCTGTTTTTTACGTTTATGAGGACAGTTCATCTTAAAGTGGCTGAAATTGCGTTGAACTCAAAAGATCCGGTAGTGCCGCTGTTATGCGCGGCATCAATCATTGTTTCAGTTGTGTTGGTAGCTGTAAGCGGCGGAAGGGTGTTCAGGGGTGAGGCCATGAAGTCTGATCCCAGTTTCTGGCTGCGTTCCGGCGCGGCTCTGAGCACTTTTTGCGTTGGTTCGTCACTGGGTATATCGCTCGCGTTTATTACAATGCATGCTGGAAGTACGGTCAAGAAAGAGATGGCCCTGTCCGCGACATCGATGATTATACTCGCTGTTACGGGGCTCATTGTGTTTGGTGGACTGGCGTGGTGTTTTGTCAAGGCAATAGGTTCTGTGCCTTCAGCGGAACCCAAAATTGTCAGAAAAAGGTAGCTTTTTTGAAAAAACCGGCAGTAATATTTTTTGATACAGAGAAAAAGATTTTCCTTAAATTCGGTAAGCCCGTGAAGGTAATTTCCGCCGATTGCGCAGATCAGGTTCTCCCCTCCCTGAAACTTGTTGAAGATGAGGTAAAGAAAAAAAAACGTTATGCCGCGGGGTTCCTTTCATATGAGGCGGCGCCGGCATTCGACAACGCCCTCAAGGTCAGGGAAATCGGCTCTTTCCCTCTTCTATGGTTCGGGATTTACGAAGGGGCCGCGGTCCCTTGTTCTATCAATGGGAAAGGGTCTCTCCCGGAGAACACGCCGCGCTGGGAAGCAGATATTGACCTTTGCCGATATAAAAAAGACCTGGCTATAATAAAAGGGCTCATTGAGAGGGGAGATACTTACCAGGTCAATTTTACTTACCGGCTCAAGAGTGACTTTTCCTGCGGCGCCTATGATTTTTTCAGCGGCATAATAAGGGATGAAATACCCCCTTATTCGGCATTTATGGAAACAGATGACTGGGCGATATGTTCTTTTTCCCCGGAGTTGTTTTTCCGTCTCGAAGGGGAGGACCTTGTTTCCCGTCCGATGAAAGGCACCGCACCCAGGGGGTTTTATTGCGCGCGGGATAAGATGGAATC
>JAFGBE010000172.1 GCA_016933315.1 Candidatus Auribacterota bacterium | reverse complement strand
ATAAAAAACTTGAATATTTTTTCATCTTTGACTATAATTTTCAGGTAAATTAAAAAAAAAGGAGTGTGGAATGAAAAAATTCGTTTGTTTGGCAGCTTGTATTGCTTTTGTTCTTTCTCTTTCCGTTCCTGCTTTTGCAGTAACGAGCACCAGAGAGAGAGGCATGCCTTATCAGGGAACAGACCATCCAAAGGTTAACCCTGAAAGCATTAAGCAGAAAACATCCGATACCCTTGGCAAAACGGAAGGCAAAAAGCTTGAACGCACACCGGGCGGAGCCAAGGATTTCGGGGCTGAGATGAGGGCAGAAGATGAATCCACAGCCAGGGCATCAGGGCGGCAGCACGTGGAAACATGGAAAACAAAAATCTGCAATAAAATAGAGCGGAAAGAATAAGCTTTTTACAGGTTTTCTTACCCCGGCGGCTTAGGCTGCCGGGGTTTTTTTGTTTTGCCTGTCGGCCTGATTGTGCTGTATAATCTTGCCGGTTTAAAACACAACGAAAGGACCCAGTATGAGCCGGACTTTTTTCTTCATCATAATATTCCTTATCGCCGCGACTTCAGGCCTGGCTTCGGTCAGGAAATACCGATTCTCCGATATGGAAGAAACCAACCTCGTCAAAAACGGCAATTTGAAAGACGGCACCGATAACTGGAACACATGGCAGCCGAAAAAATACGCTGAATTCACGTTCAACAAAAGGTCTAAATACCTGAATACCGCGATACCGGACTCGTTCTCCCTCGCCACATGGTATCAGCCGATAAAGAATTTCAATAAAAACACGGCTTATAAGGCCCAATGTATGGTAAGGACAAAAGATATCCTCTCTTCAAATCCGTGGGGAGGCGCGCAACTTAAAATCGAGTTCTGGAAAAAGGGGAAATGGGCCGGATACGCGTCATCCCCGACTATGCAGGGGACAAATGTGTGGCATAAGATAGAATGCAGGTTCCAGGCCCCGGATAACATCGATGAAATAAGGATATGCCCTTTTATGGTAAACTGCACGGGAGAAGCTTCATTCAAAAACCTATCGATCACAGAATGCGCTCCTTTTGAGGCGCCGGTATTCACCGAGAACGAGAACCTGGATTCGCTGGGGGGCTGGGAAAACATAAAAGGCGAAAAAACAGGTTTTTTCCATGTGGAGAAAATACGCAACAGATGGTGGATAATCGATCCTGAGGGCAATGTCTTTATCTCCATGGGCGTCAATGCAATGGCCTACAATGGCGATGAGGGGCTGAACACAGGCACGGCGCGCTACCGCGATACGGTATCCGGCAAATATAAAACACGGGATGAGTGGGCGAAAAATACCGTAAAAAGGATACAAGGGCTCGGGTTTAACACCGTCGGCAGCTGGTCCGATGACGAAACATTTAATACAGGCATCCCTTACACAAAAATACTCTATCTGGGAGATAAGGCGATAAACTACGGAGGTTTGAGTGTCGGATGCTTTGCCGACGTGTTTTCCGATAAATTTGCCGCGTGGTGCAAAGAGATCGCAGAACAGGAATGCTCTACGAGGAAAGACGACCCCCTCCTGCTTGGATATTTCCTTGACAATGAAATGAAATGGCTGGGCGGCTGGGAAGAAAATCCGAAATCGCTTCTCGAGCGCTATATCGAATCGGGAGAATCAAAAGGAAAATCATGCGCCATAGAGATGCTCAGGCAAAAATACGGTACAATCGAAAAACTGAGCGAGGTGTATGACACCGGCGCATCGGACTGGAACAGTATAAATTCTCTGCAGGTAAAAAAAGGTGAATTCGGCAAGGCCCTTCGCGACAGGCTGGATTTCCTCGGGCTTGTAGCCGAGCGCTATTTCGAAGTGACAACAAGAGCCATAAGGAAATGCGACCCCAACCATATGGTTCTCGGATGCCGTTACGCGTATAACACGCCGGAGCCTGTCTGGGTAGCCTCAGGGAAGTTTACGGATATTAATTCCGTAAACATATACGACCAGGTACCATCAGACAGGACTCTGAAACACTGTTACAAGCTCAGCAACAGGCCGATTATGATAACCGAATTCTCGTTCAAAGCTATGGACAGCGGTCTCCCTAACGCAAACGGAGCAGGCACTCCCCTTCTCACGCAGAAAGACAGGGCCGAGTATTACACGCGCTATGTGAGCGAAACCGTAAAGCTCCCTTTCATAGTGGGTTTTCACTGGTTTAAGTTGACCGACCAGCCTTATGAAGGCAGGGCCAATCCTCCCGACGGAGAAAACTCCAATTATGGGCTTGTGAATGAAAAAGATGAGTTGTACGAAACGCTGGGCAGCGCTATGAGCAATGTCAACAAAGCTATATACAACCTGGCAAAATAACATTATGAATTTTCATCTATAATCTGCATCGCTTCTGATTCGTCTTTGGCGTATTTCAGGCGCGTCCTCACTTCATGGTTTGTAAGCAGTTTTGCAATCGCCGCCAGTATCTGCAGGTGGGCCTCCGGCGCCTTTTCAGGCGAAACGACCATAAAAACTATGCTGATAACGTCCCCTCCCGGCCCGCCGAATACGACTTCTGAGTCTTTCGGCAATACGCCAAAAGCTATTCCCGGGGTCTTTATATTCGGAACCCTGCCGTGCAGGATAGCAATTCCCTCGCCAAGCGTAATGCCTCCCTGCCGCTCTCTTTCAAGTATAAACTCAAGGACCTCTCCCGAATTATCAATGTAGCCTGCTTTTTTAAGCATCCCGATGAGTTCCCATATAATTTCCCCCCTGTACCTTGCTTTAAGGGGGACTCTAACGCATTCCGGAATAATAATATCGCTGAGCTTAACCTTTTCTCCTATTTTTTTCTTTATCACTTCCTCTTCATTCAAAAATTCCCCCCCGCCCGTCATCCATGAGCGCCATCTCAACAGGGCTCTTTCTGAAATAAGAACACCCATAATCTCAAATATTATCAGGCCGGGCAGAATAATACTTAGCACGGTTTCTCCCTCTTTCCCGAGCACTGTCGCGACAAAATACGCCTCCACCGCGGCGACTCCTGCCTGGGGAAGCATCAGCTTGGGCAGGCAGCTGGATATCCTTTTATCCTGATGGGTTAATTTGCATCCCAGCCATGTTCCGCCTATCTTGCCCGCGCCCCGGGCCAATATATAGGCCCCGATAAAAACAAAGTTCTCGGGATGGAAAGATTCAATTTTTGCGTTTGCCCCTATAAGGGCAAAAAACACCAGCGTATACATTGAAGTGGCGTTCTCTACTCTCAGGGATTTAAAAACTTCGGTGCTGTAAAGGTTGGCGATAAAAACTCCGGCTGCGACAGCGGTTATCAGAAAAGGAAGATGCCAATGAAGCGCTAATCCCACCCCGAGAGAGACACACCCCGCGACTATAATAAAAATTTCAACTGAAGGTCCGGGCATTTCGGAAATCAGCCTGGACAGGAACTCGGGCCCGAGAAGATAAGAATCCGGACTGCTGTTATCCTGTGTCTTAAGCCATTTCCTTTCGACCGTGAGCCGCAGCACCAAAAAGACGCCGAAACCGAGCAGGACTGCCAGCCCTATGTCTTTCGCAACGGGAACAAAGATTTCGCTGAACCTGACAAGGCTGTGGGAATTGGATAACAGCGTTATCTGGCATATGACCGAAAAAATGACAACTTCTATCACGTCATCAAGAACCACTATGCCGCCCAGCATATTCCTCATGCTTCCCGCTATGCCGAGTTTATTCATGATAACAAATGTCACAGCGGGAGCGGTTGCAATCCCTATGCTCCCTATGACCAATGCCGTGTTCGGCGTAAACTGCGGATATTTAAACCCGAGAAAGAAAAAAACGCTTGTTATAAGCACCCATGTGGAAAGAGCCTGGATAATGCATATGATAAGGACATCGTTCCCCATTTTTTTCAACTTCGAGATGCTTAACTCGTCCCCTATGCCGAATGCTATTATGCTCAAGAACACAAATGTAAAGAAGTGGAGGGAAAGAATAGCCTCCCTGTAAGCGGGGATTTTGCTCTCTATGCAGAACAGGAGCACCGGCCCGACTACCAATCCCCCCAGAACCTGCCCGACTACTTCCCCTATCTTTATTTTTTTTGTTATTTTACCGCCGAAATGCGCGGCAAGGACAAGCAGCCCAAGGCTCAGAATCTGCATGTAAAAAACTTCAAATCTCATTTATAACATCCGCGTTGAATGCTCAAAAAAAGGGAACTTGTCAGAGTGTTTTACGGCGGGCCGATAGCTACATCAACCCCTCTTATCATAGGGACAAACCTAACTGGCATCAGGACTTCTTTATGCAGCACTCCGCCTTTCTTTATCACCCTGTAAAGCTCCTGATAATACGAGCCGACAGGCACTATCATAACTCCCCCGTCTTTCAGTTGATCCACCAAAGTCCCGGGAATCTCTTCGGGAGCCGCCGTAACGATAATCGCGTCGTAAGGAGCATGTTCGGGCCAGCCTTTATAACCGTCGGCGCATTTGATGAAGATATTTTTATATCCGAGCCTGTCCAGCCTCTCTTCAGCGTTTCTGGCAAGAGGCTCAATGATTTCGACCGAATAAACTTTATCGACAAGTTTTGACAGGATAGCAGTCTGATAACCGGAGCCCGTGCCTATTTCCAGGACTTTATCAGCAGGTTTCAGGTCTGCGGCTTCAGTCATAAAGGCAACTATATAAGGCTGGGAAATGGTCTGGGAATGCCCTATGGATAAAGGGTAGTCTTCGTAAGCCAATTTCCTGTATTCGGGCGGAACGAAAAGATGGCGGGGAACATCCCTCATTGCCTTAAGAACGCGCTCATTCTTAACTCCGCGCGAAGCAATCCGGGTCTCGACCATTTCATTTCTTTCCCGCTGGTAATCCCCGGAAAATACCCGTGTAATAAAAAGCAATGCAAGTATAAAACCCGCACCTGATAAAATGGCCTTTTTCAATTATCAATACCTATTTATTCCTATTACAGTTCAAAAAACATTTAAGCCGACAGAGGAACCCGTTTACCCGTTGATCGCCCTGATAAGCCTGTCATTGTCTTTTGACCCCATAACCATCATACAGACACCGCTGCCGGATGAAGTCGTCCCGTAGAGGAAATCAAGGTTTATTCCCTCGTCTTTGATCTTCTCCGAAATTTTGGAAGCTTCGCCAACCTTGTTCTCGGCAAGAACGGTTACCACATCTTTAATTGATGCGTTCAGGCCGGCCGCGTCAAGCAATTCAACGGATTTTTTGCAATTGTCCGTCAATAGATAGAAATAAGCCTTTTCCCCTTCCCTGAAAGCACATATCGCTTTTATATTAACATTGCATTTTGCAAGCTCAGATGATATCACGAAAAAAAGACCCGGCCTGTCATCCGTTATAATCCTGACACTTGTTTCTTTAAATGCTTTCATTCAATCCCCCCATTTTTTTATATTTTATCATAAACCGGATAAATATCCTAAAAAAGTTTAAACAAAACACATAAATAGTGTATAATAATATGTTAATCT
>JAFGBE010000171.1 GCA_016933315.1 Candidatus Auribacterota bacterium | reverse complement strand
TGCTTTTTTGCGACTTCTGAAAAAGACCTGACCCAGAAGCTGCCGTCATCCACAAGAAAAAACCTCGAATCGGGGTATTCAGCGACAATGCGCTCGCTGACCGCCAGTGCCTTAAGCACGCCGATAAAATAATAAATTAATTCTATGTAAAATAGCCCGGCAAGATTTATGCCCTCAAAGGCAAGACGCTCGCATACGAAGCTGTTCCCGCACCAATCAGTATAAACAGATTTTGCGTCTTCATTCAGGTGCAGCATTTTCGCGACATTTATATAATCATCCAGGGAGGCCTTTTTTCCTACGCTGTCGGCGCGGAATATGACTTTCTCATCCTGCACAGTCTTGTTGGTCAGCACCAGGACTTCCGCTTTGCCCGTAAAATAATCTTCCAGGACAAGGTCTTTCACGAGCGGCGGCACAATGATTATATCAGAGGTCTTATCGCCGCCGGGTTTATGTATCTCATCGCCGAGTATTTCAGGCACTGCACCCACAAAATCTTCCTTTAAGCAAAAATCTATATCTTCTCCGTATCCTTTTTCCTTAATATTCTCTGCAGATTCTGAAGAACGGTATATGCTTCCCATATCGGCTGCGCTGCCGGCGCCGCCTGTCAAAAATTCCCTCAAATATTCAGCCGTCGCGTCATCTTCAACAGCTTTGTTTCCTTTCCTGCCTACGGCAAGCAGGAATATCCTTCCATAGGGAGTTCTTCTTTTTCCAAGGTAATCCTTAAGCGCCTTTTTATTTAACAACGTCCCTATAAGTTTTGTGCAACAGGCGTCATATGTCCTAGTTACAGCCTTGGTAAAATTAGTGGTTGCCATCGCAATCACGGCATCGCGGAAAATCCCGCAGTTCCTTATAATGCGCGACGGCGAATTATTAAAATCAAACCCTTTTATGTCGCCGGCGTCGATTTCCCCCATACATATGATATCCTTGTCATCCGCTTTAAAACGCAAAGCTTCTTCGTAATCGGAGAATAATTTTATTTTCCGCGCACCGCAATGCAGCGCCGCCAGCACAGTATTGCTTGCCCTCAGAGCGTCTATGAAGACTACGGTGTCATCTTCTTTAAGCTCATAATTGCTTAAAAGGTCTTCCGCGCCGTGCGCTATTATAATGTTGTCATTATTTATCATCGTCATCCCGCTATCTAGTCGGAAAGGGAACGGATCATTTCAAATCCTTCGGCATAATCGACACCTGCCTGCATCCCCCTGTATTTTGCAAGTGTTCTGATGCCTTCCTCGGATCTTGGGTGGGGATATTTCCTTATTTCCCCCTTATACTCCCTGATGGCTTTTATTTTGGAATCTATCTGACCGGAAATATTCACATAATAGTCAGGGTTGAACGGGGTTTTCTGCCATTCGGTCGACGACAATGTTTCAAAGGAGAATATCCTTATCTTTTTCCTGTCGCCTACAGGCCTGCAGGCTGTAATAACCGAATCAAAGGTAATCCTATGGTCGATGTTAAGGTCTTTGCCGAAATGTGTATAGATAACATCCGGCTTAACGCTATCCACAACTTTTTCCACGTCCTTAACTATCTTAAGCATAGGAACTGAGTCAAACATGTTATCGGGATAATCAAACTGGTATATTTTATCAACTCCCAATATACCGGCTGCCTGTTTTGTATCTTTTCCGGTGTCGGAAACCCTGATTTTTTTCTCATTTTCCGCAATTTCCCTCGATGCCACACCCTTGCCAAGTATGCACAGGCAAACACTATCTTTTTTTTGCGCATGCTTTATCAATGTGCCTCCGCAACCCAATACTTCATCATCGGGATGCGACACTACAGCTAAAATTTTCATACTTTTCCCCTTCCTTGCCTTTTTTCAGGCTTCGGGCCCGTGAAATTTCAGGAGCGTATCACCGCGAAGACCCAGCCTCAATGTTTCCAAAGGTATGACTTCCGACGGAGCTATATTGCCAAGGTTAACATTGGTTCCAAATCTTTTGACAAACCACACCTGCTGTTTTTTATTGGGTGTTTCAAATATCAGGTTCTCAGGATCCACCGCCGCCACGATTTCATCTATCAAATCAGACTTTATTTCTCCCGTTTCACGGTAAACACCGACAGTTCCGCTTTCCCTGCCTTCGGTTATCACCTTCCACACTCCGGCATCCAGCGAAGCTTTTATTTCTTCTATCCACTTGCGCGGGTCAACCGTCGCGCAGGCATCTTTGCTTCCTACTTCCGAAATAACTGTGAATTCCTTTGCAAGCTTCTTTATCAAATCGACTTTTTCCCTGATGGAAATATCCAGAACCCCGCTGGAAATCTCAACATACCTGATACCGTTTTCCTTTAATAAATCCAGATATCCCCCCAGGTTATCCTGGGCCAGAAACACTTCAAGCAGGGTTCCTCCGAAACAGACGGGAATACCATATGTTCCGTATAGTCCGATCTTTTCTTTTATGTTCTCGGTAACTATAGCCGTCCCCCATCCGAGCTTAACTATATCGACTTTCCCGCCGGATGTTTTAAGGAAATCTTCAACCGCGCTTACTCCCAAGCCCTTATCGATTACATGGGTAATGCCTTCCTGCCTGGGTTTTTCACTTCTGCCGGGCAACCTTAGTTTTTTATTCATTTTGCATTCCCTCCGTCAGGAATATTTATATTTTACTGCATATATCCTTTAATTTCCTTTCCGCTTTTCCACGGACTTTTTCGTACAGGCTGTTCCCATGGGAATCTATGGCCACAATAAGCGGACCGAAATTCCTGACCCTGAATTTCCACAGGCATTCCGGCATAAGATCCTCCCATTCAACCTGTT
>JAFGBE010000170.1 GCA_016933315.1 Candidatus Auribacterota bacterium | reverse complement strand
GAGCCTGATATAACGCTTGCCGACTATATTCACGTTCACCTGCCCGGTTGCGCCGGGCGCCGGCTTTTCTTTAAAAATAGTGTTCCAGTTTTTCTTGTCATCCGAAACCTGCAGTTCAAATTCTTTCGGATAATTTTCGCCCCAGTGGATAACAATCCCGCCGATATCCCTCTTCTTCCTTAAATCAATCCCAATCCATTCCGCGTTCCCTCCCCTTCCGGCCTGCCACAATGTCTCAATGTCCGCATCAAGTATATTGTCCGGACGTTTGCTCCCGTCCGCGAAAGAAGAAGCGTCTACATACAGTTCTTCATCAGGCCCCTTTATGACAATCTCCCAGAGCGAATAACCCCAGGAAGTCCCTCTTTGCTTAAATTGTATTTTTAAATAACGCGCCGTCTTTTTGCCGAAATAAATGTCATCGCAGAATTTTCTTATGCCGCTGTCTTTCCGATAAACCCTGTCCCACTTTTTCCCGTCTTCTGATATTTTGATTTCGTAAGACTTGCCGAACGCGGCCTCCCAATAGAGCTTTAAACCGACAATATCTTTTTCTTCGCCAAGGTCGATTTCCAGCCATTCATCATCCGTAAAGTCACTGCTCCACCTGGTTGACATATTATTATCGATTACATTCTGCGGCAGCAGTTCATTATTGTTTTCCTGAACAGATGAAGCCTTTACGTTAATGGAAGCTTTCGCGATACCGGGAGCAGATAAAAAAACAACCGCCGTTAAAATCAAAACCTTAATATTTTTTATAACCATTTGTTTGTCTCTTCCATCACCAAACATTTTTTAACCGGTTTCTTATTAGGCTATAATACCAGACAAAACAGCTTAAGTGAAACTTGAAAGAATGAAATCACACCGGCCTTCCCTATATAAAATTTATCCATAATTATGAAATATAATGCCGGAGAGCTATTGACTTTCTGTGGTGTATGTCATATAATATCACTATTGTGACAATTATTGTCATAAGAGGCATTGCCATGACAGGAGACTATAAGTGCAACTGACAGTTAGAGATGTATCAAAATTGATGAATGTTTCCGAGCGTTCGGTTTATCGGTGGATTAAGCAGAAGGCCATTCCTGTATACCGCGTGCTTGACCAGTTCAGGTTTAACCGGGCAGAGCTTTTAGAATGGGCTTTAAGCAAAAAAATTCCCGTTAATCCCGATTTCTTCCAATCCGGCAAAGAGAAAGATTTAGTTCTTCCAACCCTTTCTGAAGTCATTAAAACGGGGGGAATCTATTACAGGGTTTCCGGCGATACAAAAGAATCTGTTTTCAAAAGCATAGTGGAACTGCTGCGCCTGCCCGGTGAATTCGACCAGGATCTGTTGATACGCCTTTTATGCGCCCGGGAAGAAATAGCCTCAACCGGTGTCGGAGACGGCATAGCAATTCCTCACGTGCGAAACCCTATAGTATTAAATGTGCCTTTCTCCATGGTTTCTTTATGCTTTCTGGAAAACCCGATAGATTTCGGCGCTTTAGATAAAAATCCGGTTAACTGCATCTTTATGGTCATCAGCCAGACCGTAAGGATACACCTGCATCTGTTATCCCGCATTGCTTTCTGCCTGCACGACGCTAAATTTAAAAAGGCCCTTCTAAGCCAGAGTTCCCGCGAAGAAATCGAACATCAACTGAGAAGAATGGAAGAAAACCTCAAATAACCCGGCGGCGGGAAAAACCATATGTTTGAATTCATATTATCAGTCCTTATCATGTTTACCAGCGGTGTCATTGCCTGCATATTCGGCCGTCATCCGCGAAAATCCTCCTTTATCGGCGCAGGAGGAGCGGTTATCGGCAGCATAACAGGGTTAACCGCGGCTATCCGGACAATCTTCAATGATGTCACGATATATAAAAAAGGTATATGCGCGTTTAATATAGGGACCCTTTCAACAGGCGTTGACCAGCTATCCGCTTTTTTTCTCGCGCCCCTTTTTGTCCTGGTCGCCGCTTCATCTATTTACGCTGTCCAGTACCTGAAACCATTTTACGCCAAAAAAAGCATCGGCTTATTTTGGCTGTTTTTCAACCTGCTGGCATCAAGCATGGCAACTCTTGTTATTACAAGAAACGGCGTCTTCTTCCTTGTTGCATGGGAGATAATGTCGGTTTCATCATATTTTCTGGTTACATTCGAGGATGAACACAAAAGCGTCCGACAGGCGGGCATAATTTATCTTATAGCAAGCCATATAGGTGTTATGTTCCTGTTCTTCCTGTTTGTCATGATGGGCAACGCCTGCGGTTCAATGGAATTCGCGGATTTCAGCGCTAACCTCTCAAGCATCATACCTATATCATCGATAATCTTCACCCTGGCAATTATAGGATTCGGGGTAAAAGCGGGTTTTGTGCCGTTTCATTTCTGGCTGCCGCGCGCCCATCCAGCCGCTCCCAGCCCTGTTTCGGCTTTAATGTCGGCTGTAATGATAAAAACAGGTATTTACGGGTTTCTTCGTATTCTGTCCTTTATCGGGCCGCCTCATTTATGGTGGGGCATAACTTTG
>JAFGBE010000169.1 GCA_016933315.1 Candidatus Auribacterota bacterium | reverse complement strand
GTCGTTCTTTTGCCAAATTACAGTATTCTTGACTGATTTCAAAGCCAATAAAATTACGATTAAGTTGTACAGCAGTAACAGCAGTAGAACCACATCCCATAAATGGATCTAGTACAATTCCATTAGGGGGACAAAAACATTGAATAAAATCAAAAGGTATCTTGTCAGGAAAAACTGCTGGATGTTTTTGTTTTAATTTATCTTTATCTCCTGCCATTAAGTAATCCCAGATAGTTCCTCTGCATTTCATAGGATTTATTGCTCTGGTAACTGTAGGATTTGTTTTTCCATCAGTTCTTCTGCTTCCACTTCCGGTCATTATTTTACCACCATGCTTAGAAGGAACTTTAAGAGGTTCTTTATTAAAATATTGGGGTCGTTCTCCTTTTAGAAAGATAGGCATATATTCATGATCTATTCTAAATCGTGTTTTCCACCAAGCACCTTCAGGTCCATACTTTCTATAAATTACACATTCAAATAATTTAAATCCAATATTTTCACACCAATCAATTATTGTTCTAAATGAGGTAAGAGTCTTTCCAAAATTTTTAGTTTGATCTTGAATTACCATTACAGCAATTCCGCCATCTTTCAATATTCGGTGGATTTCTTTACCCGTAGCAGAAAGATCGTAATTAAATCCATTATATGCTCTTATGCCATCATATGGAGGAGAAGTAACTACTAAATCAATTGAATTTTCGGGTAATTTTTTCATTCCTTTTACACAATCCATAGGTTGAATAGTATTAATCCACTCTTTTAGATAATTTTTTGTTCTAGAAGTTTTATTTTCTAATTCATTGATTTTAGATAAAGTTGTAATGTGTGAAACATTCGTTTTGCTGTAAGGATTTTTAATAACATCAATCACTACTCCTTGTATTTTAAGGTTTTTAGGAGGTACTAATATTGATTTAAATTTAGGATTTGCTGGTTCCAATCGTATTTTATTTTTTTCTTTATAAATCTTTTTAAGAGTAACTTTTTCGTTATCAATTAATGCTACAACTTTTTGTCCATTCTCTGCTGTTTGTTGGTTTTTAATTAAGATAATATCACCATCATCAATATTTTCATCTTGCATACTTTCACCAGTTACACGTAGAGCAAAATAGTTATTGCCTGGTTTAATTTTACCTTGAGGTACTGCTATACTTTCTTTATCTTC
The DNA here is from genome assembly GCA_016933315.1 of Candidatus Auribacterota bacterium. Classification (GTDB taxonomy): domain Bacteria; phylum Auribacterota; class UBA6266; order UBA6266; family UBA6266; genus UBA6266. The sequence goes on along the minus strand of JAFGBE010000169.1, from coordinate 6,562 downwards.
CATTGCTTCAATTGGTTCGCCTGCAGCAATTTGTCCAAGAAATGGTATTTGAACTAACTTTTGTTCAGAAAATACGTCTAATGCTCGAGGTTGGTTATCTTCTTTCTTTAAATATCCCATGTTTTGTAAAGCCTGGACATGATAATGCGCAGTAGAAACGGAAGAAAGACGGAGATGTCTTTTAATCTCTTCTAAAGATGGAGCATAATCATGTTTAGAGATGTATCTTTTTATATAATTTAATACTTGATTTTGGCGTTTTGTAAGCATAATCACCTCCTTTTGAAGATTTACTTTGACTTTCGATTTATTTTCGATTATAATAAAGATAAAAATATAAGTCAAGTAAAAATTTTAAAGGGGTTAGGATGATAAATTTTTCTAATTTACAAATACCACCACCTGCCAATTGGCAAGATTTTGAAACCCTCTGCTGTGACTTATGGCGAGAAATTTGGGAAGATCCAAATACTCAAAAGAATGGAAGATTAGGAAGGTCAATTGGGGTCGTATCTTGACATTTGACTAAAATTGAAGACCTACAGAAAAATTTATGTTTTTGCCATTTTCTCTCCCTTGCAATTACCTTTAAAGTTTAAACTCTGTTTTTTTCGGGACGGTTCAAATTTTTCAGTAAATCTTTCAATCTCTCTGCAGTCTACCTCTTGAAACTATCTTTGTCAATAATGTGGATTGTAATGATATTTGGTAATTATGGTATACAACTAAGGAGAGCAGGTAAACAATTAGGTGGACTTGTGCCCTTATTCTTGATCTTTTAAATTACTTGTCGCTTGTCCCTTGTGCTCTAACAAGGCGCCAGCGGGCACTTATTCCTTATTTATTAGGTGTCTGTCCCTATTTAACCCGACCGACAGCAGCCATCCTCGCACATCCCGATAAACATAATCGGGATGGCTCGGTCTTTGTGGTGTCAGTTCCCATCTTCTTCGTTACCCCGATAGAAATTTTATACTTGACAGTTGGTTTATAAATAAGTATATTCAAATATACCTATATAATTCAGGGAGAAATTATTTGAAAACAAAGACAATATTATTTTTAACTGCGCTCTTTTTCGGAGCTTTCGTAAATGTGACGAAAGCGGACGAAGCGAATAATGAAAAGGTCTATACGCTTGAAGAATGCATAGACCTGGCCGTTGAGAATCTTCCGGAGCTTGCCGCAGCAAAGTCAAGAGTTAAACAGCAGGAAGAGAATTTGCGCGCTGCCAATACTCTAAAACTTCCGCGCTTGGATGCGGAGATTAAATACAACAGGCTTCCGGAATCAATTCCGCAGAAGAAACGGTATCTCGGCGAATCGCTGAACGATTTCCAGGCGGATGTTATTTTAAGACAGCCGCTTTACGCCGGGGGTAAAACTGAAGCCGAAGTCCGGGCTGCGCGCCATGCCCTTGACGCCGTTAATGAAGAATACAGAATAGCCCTGAACAACTCTGTTTTTAACATCAAAACCGCTTATGTTAAACTCCTCCACGCCCTTTACATGCTTGAAAGCAAAGAAGCCCTTCTTAAATCCACGCAGTGGTTTTACGGCACAGCCCTTGATTTAAACAGGAAAACAAAAATCCCGAGAGAGGAAACGCTGCTGCGCATTGAAGTGCAGTTGAATCAGGTCAGACAGGATGTGATTTCCGCCAGGCAGGATTATCTAACGGCTCAAAAAACTCTTCTTGGGGCAATGGGGCTGGATACTTCAGGGGACATAAATATCGCCAAGCTCCCGGAAACAGCGCCGGATAAAGACGCGTCGCTGAAGAAAACCTTCGCTCAAAAAAACCCGGAAGTTTTGGCGATAAACAACCGGATAAAAGAATCGCAAGCACAAATCCAGGCGGCAAAAAGCGGATATTATCCTGAAGTGTCCGCGCTTCTTTCTTACGGCTATGAGTGGCCGGGGATTGATGCGGGCGGCGTACGCTGGACAGCGGGCGTTAATATGGGCTTCTCCTTATGGAACTGGGGACAGATAAAAGCCGTCGTAAAAAAATCAATGGAGCGCGAACACGAACTGGAGGCAAACAGGGAATCGCTTATAAATAACCTTGAACTGTCTCTTGAAAACGCTCTTCTCAAATTTAAAGCGGCTTCGGCAAAATTTGAAATTGCCTCCGGCAACCTTGAACTCGCCAGAAGGAGTCTTAAACTGTTTGAAAAGCGTTATCACAACACAACCGCCACAAGCATTGAACTGCTTGATTCTCAGAAGGCGTTTTCCGAAACGCAGGCGGCTTACGCGACCGCTCTTCTTGAAATGAGAATCGCCTCCGCCGAAATTGGAAAGATTACAGGAGGATATTTTGAGAATAAGTGACATTTCCATAAAAAGGCCTGTGGGTGTTATGATGCTGACCGTCATGGTTGTGTTTCTGGGGCTATTTTTTCTCAGGAGCCTGTCAGTAGACCTGCTGCCCGATATAACGTATCCGCTGATAAATGTAACTATCGGGTGGCCCGGGGCAAGTCCCGAAGAGGTGGAAGAAAACATACTGAAAAAAATAGAAGGCACTCTGGCCACCACCGAAGACGCTGTATCTGTCATCTCATGGGCGCAGGAGGGAAGCGCGACTGTCTCTGTATATTTTGATTACGGCAAGGATATGGATGTGGCTCTTGCCGATACCAGGTCAAAGCTTGACCTCGTCAAAAACACGCTGCCGGACGATGTCGAAGAAGCGCAGATTTTTAAGGCTGATCCCTCTCAGCTTCCCATCCTTGAAATGGCTGTCTATTCAGACGAAAGGGACGAAAGAGAATTGCGTGAATGGTCGGAAAACGATTTGAAAGACAGGTTCCTGGGTATTCCCGGCCTGGCTGATGTGACGGTCAGCGGCGGCAAAACACGTGAAATCCAGGTTGTCTTCAACCAGAAGAAACTTGAAGAGTACGACCTCTCCGCAGAGAATCTGATTAACTCACTCAGGGCTGAAAATATTGAATATCCCGCAGGGAGAGTTTCGGATTCTTTTGAAGAGCTGACATTGCGGCTTCTGGCAAAATTCAGTGATATTGAAAGCATAAAGAACATCATTGTGTCAAACAGGGCAGGGCGGATTATCCGGGTGAAAAACATTGCCGAGGTAAGCGATACTTTTGAAGAACAGAGAGTGTTGACAAGGATTAACGGAAAGCCCTGTGTCACGCTGAGTTTTTCCAAACAGGCAAACGCGAATACTGTCACAGTGGCCGCCAGAATAGAAAAAACGGCGCGAATGCTGAAAGAGAAAAAAATCATACCGGATGACACCGACTACAAAGTTGTCTCAAGTCAGGCGGATTATATAAACAGTTCCATAAAAAATGTGGGCAACACGGCTTTTATCGGTGGTCTGCTTGCCGTAATTGTGGTATTTCTTTTTATGCATAATGTCAAACGCACCCTTGTGCTGGCGACGGCTATTCCGGTCAGCATTCTGGGGACATTCATACTGATGGGACTTGCTGGAGTCACCCTTAACATCTTCTCTCTCGGCGGACTTGTGCTTGCAATCGGAATGCTCGTTGATAACTCCATTGTTATGCTTGAGAACATAACAAGACATCAGGCAGATACACCTGATATAATGTCCGCCGCTTATGTTGGAAGCGGCGAAGTGGCGGGCGCTCTCGTTGCCTCCACCCTCACCAATCTTGCGGCGATAGTTCCTTTCTTTTTTATCAAAGGGCTTACGGCTCTTCTTTTCCGGGATATCGTTGTAACAATATCGGTTGCTTTTATCATCTCGCTTCTTGTAAGTTTGACGCTTGTCCCGTCGCTTTCCGCGCACCTGTTCAGGAAAGGTGCGGGCAAAAGCACCAACAGGGTTATAGAGCGAATTGTCTCAATTTACAGAAAAATGCTTTCAGGTGTGCTGCGAATACGCGCAATTATCGTTATAACCGCTATAGGGCTTTTTATAGCCGGTCTTATGCTGGCAAAAAACCTGGGCAGGGAGTTCCTGCCGCAGATTGACGACGGCAGAGTTAAAATCAATGTATCTCTACCCCTCGGCTCGGCGGTTGAAAAAACAGACGCGGCGGTCAAAGAGCTTGAAAAACTTATTGCGGGCATGCCCGGCGTCAAAGATGTTTTTTCAAGAACAGGCGGTTACTGGCAGAGAAGAATTGTGCACGAAAAAGCCGACACTGCCGAACTTGAAGTTGTTCTGCTTCCTGGTGATCGCAGACCGCTGTCTACGGGAGAATTTATCAAAGAGCTGAACAAAAAGATAAAGAAAAATCCGAAATTCAAAAATATTCAGATAAAAGTTATGAAAAACAAAATCAGAGGAATACATAAAACATCCGAAGCGGATGTTGACCTCCGTCTGAAAGGATACAGTCTGGACACAATGTACGGTATAGCTGAAGATATAATCGGGCGTATTCAAAATATCGAAGGGCTGGAAAACCTTGACATATCCGTTGACATAACAAAACCGGAACTTCATATAGTGCTGAACAGGGAAAAACTCAGTTATTTTAATTTAACCGCAAAGAATGTGCATGATGCCGTTATCGTGACTGCGGACGGCCGGGTAGCGACTAGGTTTACTGACAGGCAGACAGACACGGATTACGACATAAGAGTCATGGCCGCCCCGGATATAATCAAAAATAAAAAAGCCGTGGAAAACATAGCTCTTTATCCGCCTTCCGGAGTTTCACTGAAGCTGAGGGAGGTCGCCGATGTGATTTTTGCAAAAGGCCCTGTGCGGATAGACAGGGAAAACCAGGTCCGTCTTATGGAAGTTACCGGAGATGTTATAGGGCGCAATGCCGGCATTGTGACAGATGAAATAAAGGAAAAACTCAGGGATTTAAATATGCCGGAAGGATACACTCTTGAATACGGCGGAGAAGAAGAATCGGCAAAAGAATCAAGCAGGCAGCTCCTAATTGTCATAGCGCTGGCGGTATTTCTTGTATTTACCGTTATGGCCGTGCAGTATGAATCCCTCGTTGACCCTGTTATCATCATGGTTACTTTGCCTCTTGCCGTAACGGGTTCTGTTTTTCTTCTTTACCTGACAGGGACTCCGATAGGAGCGACTGTTTTTCTCGGGCTTATTCTTCTGGCGGGTATCGTGGTAAATAACGCGATTGTGCTGGTTCAATATATCAATGATGTTCGCGCGGGAAAGAAACTGTCCATGTCCGAGTCCGTAATCACAGCCGCTGCTGTAAGACTCCGGCCCATACTTATGACAACATTTACAACCGTAGCCGGACTTCTTCCTCTTGCTCTTCTGAAGGGAGAGGGCCTTGAAATGCTAAAGCCCCTTGCGGTCACCATTGTCGGCGGTCTTTCGGTATCAGCGTTTCTTACGCTCTTTGTTATACCGTCGGTTTACATGATATTTCACGGAGGGAAACATGATACTGGTTAAACTTTTTTTCGCTTTCCTGAAAATAGGCCTTTTTACCGTAGGCAGCGGCTATTCCATGCTGGTTCTTGCCCAGCGGTATGTCGTTGAAAACCATCACTGGCTCACGCTTGAAGAATTTACCGACGTTGTCGCAATGGCGGAAGTTACGCCCGGGCCTATCATGATAAACATGGCGACTTTCGTCGGGTCAAGGACGGCAGGATTTAAAGGAGCCGTTTCCGCTACCCTGGGGCTGATATTCATTCCCTTTGTCTGCCTTTACCTGATTTCCGTAAATTATTACCGGCTTAAGGATTACTATGCGGTTCAGAAAATAATGAAGGTAATACGGCCCATGGCTGTCGGATTCATTACGGTGGCGATATTAAAATTGCTGTGCACATCGGTCACGGATTTGAAAAGCGCGGCAGTGGCTGTTGTGGTGATTGTCATAACGTATGTATTAAAGGTCAATCCTGTATACACGGTCATAGCCGGAGTGATGTTTGCCTTAATTCTTAAATGACATCATCGATTTTTCGGCAACGGCCGCATGATAACAGGTATAACCGGAGGAAATTAAGATGAAATCCCCTTATATCCCCCTTTAATAAAGGGGGAATTAAAGTCGGGGATTAAAAGAAAGGCATAGATTAACCATTGGAGGTTGAGATGTCCACTGGACAAGTATTTGATTTTAACAAGATGAGAGCTTTCCCTTACGAAGAAAGAGAGAAGAATGTTTTCTACAAGTCGCCGCAGTTTAAGATGAGGATAATAGAACTTCCGGTGGGCGGGAAAATGCCCGAATGCAAAATGGAATCTTATGTTATATTTTATGTGACCAAAGGCTCAGCCGATATCACCGTTAACGGAGAAACTGGAACAGTTCTTTCCGGGCAAGTGCTGGTTACAGGACCTGCGGTATTATCCATGAAGACTTCAGGCGGGGTTAAGATTATGGGGATACAGGTATCAGTCAAATCATGAAAAAGCGCGAATTGTTCAAGATTTTTTCCAGCGATGTCCGGCTAAAAATTTTCAGGATGCTCCTTAATGACAGGATGTGCGTTTCAAAGATAGTTGAAAACCTGGATGTAACGCAGCCCACGGTCACCCAGCACCTTAAGATGCTTGAGCGTTGCGGTCTCGTAAAATCGGAGAAAATAGGTTTCTGGGTGCATTATTCGG
>JAFGBE010000168.1 GCA_016933315.1 Candidatus Auribacterota bacterium | reverse complement strand
TTTTTCTCGCCCCTCTTATTCTGCGGCGCCAGGTACGGGGAATCTGTTTCGACCAATATAGCCGAACTGTCAAGTGCCGATGCCGCCTCTCTTATCTTTCCCGAACCTGGATACGTAATGTTCCCGCAAAAAGAGATCATACAGCCCATGTCCTGAAGCCTCATCGCTTCATCTTTCGTGCCCGAAAAACAATGGATAATGATACAGGCCCCGGCGCTGCCCCTTTGCCCGATAATCCCGATAACATCGCTATAGGCATCCCTGCAATGAACAGACACCGCGATATCCCTGGATAAAGCATATTCCAGAAAGAACGAAAACACTTCTATCTGTTTTTCCGCGGGAACATGGCATCTGTGATAATCCAAACCCACCTCGCCCACGCAAATGAAGCTTTTATCCTCGAATATCCTGTCCAGGCTTTTAACAGGAAACTTGCTTATCTGCATGGCGTTGTGCGGATGAAGGCCGAAAGAATTATATATTTTCACCCGCGAATCGATATTATGTATTCCAATTTCCAGTGTTCTTTCAAGCTCTTCATCATCAGAACAAATGTTCAATATTTTAGATACACCATATTCAAAAGAAGAATTAAGCACCCGTAGGATATCTTCCCGCGAGCCGAAAGAAGCCAAATGTGCGTGAGAATCAAAATATTTATTGGACAAGCTCTATTTACCCTTCAAAGACTGAAACCATTTTTTCGAAAGATCATCCAGTGATTCGAACCTATCCTTATATATCTCTTCAAAAGCATCCTTAAAGGATTTCCCCTGCTCGATCATGCGGGCAAACTGGCAGAAAGCAAGGTTGCCGTTTTCGTCATAAGCATTCACTAAAATACGCACCAGCACTTCCGACTCATAAACGAACCTTTCAAAATCCTTTTCACTCTTCGGGTATTTTCCCTTTTTTATCAAATCACTGAATGACAGGTATTTTTTTGCTTTTATGTCCTTTTCCATTTTTTCGGAATTATACATACCCGTTCCCGAATAATATGAAGCAGTCCCCGCAATCAGCCACAGCGGCACATCTTTATCCTGCAGGAATTCCTTCCACAGGATCTCCGCCAGAAAATAGTTGAACAGGACGTCTGCGCTGAATATTATAGGTATATCCGAAGTCTGCTGCAGGCCTGAAAGGCCCGTATCTCCCCATGGATCTATATAAATCTCCCTGTCTCCCGCAACACTGAAACCGAACGGAGTGCTGTCGGAAGGCCCGACAATAGTCTTAATCTGGCTCCAGCTCGATTCATTGTCCAGGAGGAAAACATCGCATCTAACCTGCCAGTTGATATAACTTTCAATTCCCATATCCTTTAAAAGTTTAGTGTAGACATTATCGGGATTGCCGGAAATCTGCGCCGCCATCCTGTTATCTTTCATCCTGTATCTTTTATAATATATATTGAATTTTTCGGTAACCCTGCTCTGGTCCCATTGTTTCCTTTTTACATACTTTAAAGCTTTGGATTCTTTTTCGGCGTCTTTTTCCATTTTTTTCTGTTCTTTTTCCGTAGAGTATAATTTTTCGAATTTCTTTCCCTTTTCCTTTTCGGTTTCTTTCTCCTCTAGCTCCTTTTTCTTGTCACTCAACAACCGTTCCAACGCCGGTTTTGTATACCATTCATCTTTGTATTTAATCAAACCCCTGGCCTTCTGCGTTTCCTCAAACAGCTGCATTTCCTCGGGGGTAAGCTGTTCCTGCTCTATTGCTCTTCCTTCTTTCTGCCCCGATTCTTTTGTTTTTAATTCCCATATCCTTTTTAAAAGGTCGTTCTGCTTTTGAGAGTACCTGTTTATTTTTTCAATTCTTTCGTTATCCAGGGTGACTTCACCCAGAATCGTGTCAAAAGTAATATCCCTGGAAGATTCGAACAGGACTATGCCTTCGATTTTCTCTCCTGTTTTAAGTATTATTTCATCTCCTCCGCTGCAGGTAACAATGCATATGAAAACAAGTAGTAAACCAGTGCCCGTTGCATTCATTTTCATTTTAGAAAACCTCCGCTTTAATAATATTAAAACAAAAAAATCATAACTAATCTTTTTCTTTTCTGGGAAATATTATGCCCGGGTTGCGAATTTTGCCTCCCTCCGGAAGGGATCCCCACGTTTTAATTCCCGAAAAATCATTTGTCTCCCCGTCTTTTCCGACACCGACGCTTTCCAGTATTTTTCCGGAAGCGACCGGCATAAACGGATGCAACAGGACAGATATGACCTTTAACCCTTCAAGAAGATTTCTCAGCGCGCCGTCCAGCTTTTCCTGTTGTCCTGTCTTATATAATTTCCAGGGCTGGTTAATTTCAATATATTTATTCGCGAACGTGACTAATTCACACGCGGCCGCAAGAGCCGCAGACAGCTGGCAGTCGTCCATAAGCCTGTGATAATCATTTACCGCTTTAAAAACCGCCTCCTGAAACCCGCCGTTCCCGGAATTCATCTTCCCGAAGCCGGGAACAATGCTTCCGCAATACTTCTCCACCATGGACAGCACCCTGCTGGACAGGTTGCCCAGGTCATTTGCCAGGTGAGTATTATATCTCATCCAGAATTTATCCCAGGTGAAATCCATATCGTCGGCATAAGGCATCTCCCTTATGATAAAATATCTCACCGCATCAGAGCCCGCGGCTTCGACAATGCTTTTCGGATCGATAAAATTATTCTCCGTCTTACTCATTTTTTTGCCCTCAAGCGTCATAAAGCCGTGGGCGTAAACCCTCAATGGCAGCTTTATGCCCGCGGACAGGAGCATCGCAGGCCAAATGATGCAATGAAACCTTGTTATATCTTTTCCTATGATGTGGAGATCAGCCGGCCACAACTTCCCGAATTTCAAACCGTCGTCCGAGAAACCGGCCGCTGATATATAATTCGTCAAAGCGTCTATCCAGACATATATGGTTTGGCCCGGATCGAAAGGCAGCGCTATTCCCCATCCTTCCGAAGCCCTTGATATGCTTATATCCTGCAGGCCCGACTTGATTATATTCACAATTTCGTTTTTCCTTATTTCAGGAGTAACGAAATCCTTATATCTGTTGATATGTTCGAGTATCTTTTCGGAATATTTTGACAAACGGAAAAAGTAATTATCCTCTTCCAGCCACTCGGCTTCCCTGTTATGGACAGGGCATTTCCCGTCTATCAGGTCCGATTCCTGGAGATAAGCTTCGCACGACACACAGTACCACCCCTTATATTTATCCTTATATATATCACCGTTATCGTATATCTCCTGGAGGAGCTTCTGGACAGACGCCACATGGTCGCTGTCCGTCGTGCGTATAAAACGGTCATACCTGATGTTAAGGCTTTCCCACGCCTGCTTGAAAGCAGGGACCATCTGGTCGCAATATTGTTTGGGAGATATGTTTTTCGCCCTGGCCTGGCGGTAAACATTAAGGCTGTGTTCATCCACGCCCGTGCAGAAAAATGTATCATTGCCCTTCATCTTCTGGTACCTGTTTATGACATCCGCGCAAACTTTCTCATACGCGTGGCCGAGATGAGGAGGAGCGTTTACATAATCTATAGCTGTCGTAAGATAAAATTTGCCCAAACTTTATCCCCTTTCATTCCTCTTTTACGGTTTTAACATCTTTAATGGAAAACCAAACCTGCCTCTTATCCTCGAATTCAACAAATACCATCTGCTTCAGTATATTAATATCTATTACTTTGCCGTTTCCGACCTTTGTCGACACAAGAGAACCCTCTTTCGGGATGCCGTTCGATAAATCTTTGTAGACTTCATTCTCGTATTTTAAACAGCAGAGCAGCCTCCCGCACAAACCTGATATTTTGCTCGGATTCAGCGGCAGCCTCTGTTCTTTCGCCATCTTAATGTTGATCGTATCGAAATCTTTCAGAAAAGTCGCGCAGCAAAGTGTCCGTCCGCAACATCCGATCCCCCCGAGCATTTTTGCTTCATCCCTCACTCCTATCTGCCTGAGTTCAATCCTCGTCTTGAAAAGAGAAGCCAGGTCTTTGACGAGCTCCCTGAAATCAACCCTGCCCTCAGCCGTAAAATAAAATATAAGCTTGCTCCTGTCGAAAGAATACTCCACGTCTACAAGTTTCATATCGAGTTTGTGTTCAAGTATCTTCTCCTGGCATTTTTCAAACGCTTTTTTTGCTTCCCTGCTGTTTGATTTTAGCTGCTGTTCATCACGCGGTGTAACTTTCCTCAGGATTTTCTTCAACGGCTCATCCACATCATCTTCAAGGATAATCTCCGGTTCGGATATGACAAGCCCGAATTCTTTGCCCCTTTCAAAATCAAAAATCACATAATCGCCCACTCTCAGATCAAGTTCCCCTGTCTGAAAATAATAAGGCTTGCCGCACTCACGTAACCTCACCTGAACAACCTTATACATTTATGTTAATACTCCTTTCCTGCCTATATTTTTAACAACTTCAATAAAAAACTCCTCCATTACCAGCTGAAAATTAATATTAAATCTTATCATATCCCTGGCATGTTCAACAGCCTTAATACAGTTTAGTATCTCGTCAAATCCGCGTTCGGCGGAAAGATGCGCAAGCATCTCCTTTGAATCCTTATTCATGATATCAACAGCGGTTCCGCATTCTTTTATGAGCAACATATCCCTGAACCATACTTGCCATATCAGAAGCATTTCCTCTTTCTCATACTGGACAGATGAAAAAGCCTCCGCTTCAATAAGTTCTTTTATCTCCTTTGCATTTTCGTAACCTTCGGTCTCTTTCTCTCTCTTTATGTCTTCCATGTTCCTGTCCAGCAATTCCTTGAATTCAGCGTCAATGCCGCTGACGATATTAAATAACCCGGCTAAATCTCCTTTTATCGCGGACTGGATATAATTTAAATATGAGTTTCTCCTCCGGACTGTTTCATCCGACAATAATTTCAGCGATTCGGAAACCCTGCCCCCCGCAAAGGAAGCTATGACCCTGGCTTCCTCAAACGGGATTTTCTTCGACCTGACCAGAAAATCCTCAATCTCTTTATCCGGCAATAAATAAAAATTTACCGTCTGGCACCGGGATACTATCGTAGGCAGCATTTTATCGGGCCTGGACGTCACAAGGATCATAACCGTCCTGGGAGGCGGCTCTTCCAGTGTCTTTAATAATTTACTGGATGCGCTTTCCCTCATCCTGTGCGCATCATCGAATATTATAATTTTATACCGTCCTTCATATGATTTCCTGCTTACCCTCTGCAGCATTTCTCCTATCATAGCGACATTTATTATTCTTTCTTTGCCTTTAGGGGAAATGACCAGCACATCCGGATGGCTGCCCGAATTGACCTTTCGGCATGATTCACATTCCTCACATGGGCTGCCATCGCGCGGGGACTGGCAGTTCAGCGTCTTCGCCAGCTGCACGGCTATGAATTTCTTTCCCAACCCGTCAGCCCCTGAAAAAAGATAAGCGTTTGCCATCCTCCCTTTATCGACGGCATCGGACAATATCATGCATTGGCGCCTATGACCTACAATATGATCAGCAAGCATATTTTTAACCGGATCCCAGCAGTTGTTCAACAAGCTTTAGTATATTTTTTCTCACGGTATTTATAGGCTCGGAAGAATCAACCAACCTGATCCTTTCCGGATTCTCCTTTAATAACCTCAGGTATCCCTGTCTGACATTTTCATGGAATTCGATATTTTCGGATTCAATCCTGTCAAGTTCTCCGGCCGGGGTCTCCTTGTTCACACCCCTTGCCCTTTTAATGCCCTCGATAGGGTCTATATCCAGAAGGATCGTCAAATCGGGGACTACCCCATCCATAACCATATCATTCAATTTTTCTATATATGTTATATTCTTCGACTTCCTGAATCTTACAAACCCCTGATATACCACGGTGGCATCGGAAAACCTTGAACTTATAACAATGTTGTCCGGCCCTTTCCCAAGGAACGGCTTGATCTTTTCCGAAACCAACTGGGCGCGGCTTGCCTCGAACAAAAGAAGTTCCGTCATATCCGACATCCCCCTCAACCCGGGGTTCAACAGGATCTTTCTTATCTCTTCCCCCGCCTGAGTGCCGCCGGGATCCCTGACGGAAAGGACATTAAATCCCTTCTCAGCCAGATAGCCGCGCAAAAAATCCAGATGAGTGGACTTCCCGCTGCCTTCCGGCCCTTCAAGAGTGATGAATTTCCCTTTTCCCTTCACGATTTAAACACCTTCTGCCCGGACGGAGTGTCCTCTACTTTAAAACCTTTTTTAAGTATTTCCTCCCGTAAGCGGTCGGATTCTTTCCAGTTTTTATCCGCTCTTGCTTTTTTCCTCTCATTAAGCAACACGGCGATATCTTCGGGCACTTTGCTCATTTTCACCAGGCTGTCTTTTATCCCCAGTCCCAGCACTTCGTCGAAACTGTATGCCAGCTCAAGCCTGTCTTGAGAAGATACGGACTCCTCCCTGAGCAAATCCCACAGAAGCGCAAGCGCCTGTGGGATATTTAAATCGTCGTTAATAAGAGACAAGAATTTTTGCCTATAGTTTTCTTTCTTGCTGTTGTCGGACCCGGCGACAGGTATAC
>JAFGBE010000025.1 GCA_016933315.1 Candidatus Auribacterota bacterium | reverse complement strand
TTCGGAGCCTTTCTTCGCAGAGCGCCTTATTATTCCAGCGTAACATCGTCGAATATATATTCTCCGTCAGACCATTCATACAATTCTATTTTTTCTATGGTATTCGGATCGAGGCCTTCTTTAATGAGCCCATTTATATCCCATGTGATTTTTGTCCAGCGGTTCCTCTGTGACCTTTCATTTGACCAGAGTTTATAACTTCCTTTTGCGTCGAGTATCTTTAGCTCTATGGTATTGTCGCCGTGTTTGTCATAAACCCAGACAGAAAGTTTTGTAGGCTTTTTACCCTGCACGTTTTCTTTGAACTCTTTCGAGGGATATACACCTATTGTTCCGCCGTGGTCGCCGGGATTTTTGGACCTCATGATAACGGCTCTTTTCCCTGTATGGGGATTGGTATCCTCAAAGCTTGGATTCGAGTACCACTGGTCGTAAAAATAATCGCCGCTATCCTGGACTTCATTGCTGTTATTATCATCTACTGCCTGGTCTTCCTCGAAGCTCTGAAAAGAGATACTTTCAGAAAAACAGGGGGAAGCAAGACATACAGTAAAGACGATCGCAATGAACAACATACATAACCTTGTCATAAAACCCTCCTTTTTGTTTTTTTTGTTAAATTGCGATTTCTCCGGTGTTTTTATTGCCTTCATTGTTTAATTCGAAAATCTTGAGATTATCATAGTAATATTCCCCGTTGTCATACACAAAAATTTCGACTTTGGCTATTTTCGCCGGCTCAAGGCCGAGCTTGATAAATTCTTTCATCCGCCAGAAGACCCTCTGCCATTTGTCTTTTTTGCTCTTTTCGTTGGAATAAATGGCGTACCTGTTGCCTGCAGTGTCAAATATCTTGCATTCAAACGTATGCTGTCCGACCCTGTCAAGAACCATTATTGAAAAAACAGTATTATCGGTAAAAAGATAATTCTCTATATTTTCAAAGAAAGAGTCCTGGGGGTAAATACCGACGGTCCCGCCGTTGTTGCCTGTGGCGTATATTTTCAGGCACATTTTCCCCAGTTCTTTAATAGGCTGGACGTCTTTTTCGAGGGCCGGGTTGCTGTTCCATGGGTCATAGAAGACACCGGTTACTTTGCCCGAGTCGAAATTCTGGTAAGTTAATTCAAGTATGATTTGTGAATTAACAGCGGTGCATATCACAGCCAGTAGAATAAAAATATAAATTTTCATCTTTTATTCCTCTAATGCCGAAACCGCGAATATGTGAAGCTTGTCGTCGTTAGGGAAAACTATATATGAGATTTCCCTGGGTTCGTCAAATTTGATGTTCTGGAGATACAGCGCGCACTGAGGCTTCATCTGGACGCCCATTTGATGATGCACGGTGAAAACCAGGGGTTTCTCACCGAGATTAGGCATGCCCCTGTCCCAGTCAGAAAAACCGAGATAGACTTTTTCTGTTTTTCCGTCTGCGAATGTTATTTCAAAAGGCGAGTATCCGCTTCCGTTGTGCCGGGCGCCCAGGATAAGAATTTCTTTCACTTTTCGCCCGTCGAATTTAATTGCCTGGGAGGAACATTCGATATTGTTTAATTCACCGTCTTTAATTCCTTTCAGCCTGAATACCAGGTTCCGCCCGTCTTTGTCTTTCATAATAAAGCCGTTTTCAAAATCCGGCATTTCCTGGCCCGGGAAATTCCATCCGGACCCGTCCTGGAGATTATCCGAATTCGATATCCAGTCGTTGTTGTAAGGAAGCTCGATAGGCTTGCCGATTCCTGAGGCTTTATGCATCTCTATTTCTCTGGTTGATGAATTTGCCCCGTCCGATGCTTTAACCGAAAGTTTTACTGTATCGGTTTCTCCGGTTTGTTCCGGGCCGATTTTTACTATATAATAGAATTTGTCTTTAACAGGGGAAAGAGCTGTTTCCCCGTTCAACAGGCATTCTATTTCAGCTTCCGACCTGTCATCAGTCACCTCAAATAATATAATCCCGGAGTCTATAATCTGGTCGGTATACTGCAAAATATTGATGACAGGGGGATCATCAATCCGGTCGATATTGATTGTAACGGGGACTGTTTTGAAAATGCCCTTGGGGCTCCTCGCTTTTATGTAAACAGTGTGAGACCCTTCGGATAACGCTGAAATGTCGACCTGCAGTTTTTTATCTGCGGTTTTTTGCTCTTCCTGTTTGTCTTCTCTTAAGTCTTCTGCGCTATCTATATCGCTGAAATCTATGTTGTTGACTGAGTAGGAAAGGGTGATATCCGCGCTTGATTTAAAATTCACATTCAGCGTGTTATCCTCAAGTGTATAGTTGCCAATGCTGAAATCGAATTGGTCTTTTTTCTCCCCGTAAAGTTCCTGTAGTGCGAAGAAAACAGGTTTAAAATATTTCCTGTTGGAATTCATCAGCCCCATTGTCTGCGGTTCGCTTATCATTGTGTGCCAGTCGGCAAGGCACCACCACGCGCATCCTGCCACCGAATGGTTCTCATCAAACGCGGAAAAAGTGCCTTTTGCAACCCTTACCTGGTCGAATTCCCCCTCTTCACTGCCGGATGAACCGCTCCATTTGCCGAATTCGGTAGCTATTATCGGTTTTTGGGGGAATGCTTTATTTATTTCTTTAATCAGCTTTGCGGTTTCGGAGTAATAACTGCTGCCGCCGTAAAAAACACCTCCGTACAATGTGAATCCGGCTACGGGACAGGGCTGCTGTGTGCTGTCGTCCGTATCCCCTCCGGCGGCTGATTGGGCTATAATTCTTTGCTGGTCGTATTGCAGCGCGTCTTTCATAAGCCATTTGATATATTCGGTCCGTTCCTTTTCAGAGCCGCATTCGTTGCATACCCCCCAGAAGATTACAGATGGGTTATTTATTCCCTTGTAGACCATTTCACGGAACATCTGCAGGGCTATTTTCCTGTCTTTGCGCTGCAGGTCAAAAGAGGAACCGTCTATCCAGTATGCCGGTATTTCTTCCCATATGTATATACCATGCCTGTCGGCAAGCTCATCTGTCATAAAATAGTTTGGATAATGCCCTTCCCTTAAAAAGTTGCCGTTCATTTCCTTTATTAATTTCATATCGTCGGATTTCAATTTGTTTAATCCGCCGGTTTCATATCCGTCGATTCCGTTAAAGACCTCGTGCCTGCCGACACCGGCAAAAAATGTTTCCTGCCCGTTGATCAGTATTTTCTGCTTTGACGGGATTATGGATATATCCCTGAATCCGAACTGGACGCAGAAATCATCCTGATTCCGTGTGATCCTTGTTCTGGAACGGCTTCTTGAAGATGCATTGATAAGGTTTGCTTTAAAAACATAAAGTTGAGGGGATTCATCAGACCATAATTTAATATTTTTCAGGTTGAAAGCATCTGTTATGACAGCTTTTGAATGGGGGGGTATTGAGAATTTTGAAGAATAGTTCTTTCCTAAACGCGCTGTTTTTGACCTGCACGCGATATCTTCGGGTTTTTCTGAAAGCAGGTTTTCCTCGGTGATTTCCGCTTCCCATAACCTGTAAGTGAGTTTTCCGGGAAAAGCCTCGGGAGAAGTGTTTTCAATTACTGTGAAAACCTTTATATTGGCCGAATCCTTGCCCGTAACCATGGTCTTTATATCTATTCTTGATATGGAGACAAGAGAGCTTGCTTCCATATAGACGCTTCTAAGAATCCCCGTAAAATTCCACCAGTCGCATGTTTTGTAGGGAATGATATTCCCCTTGTTAAAATAATCGTTGGGCGTGTAACTGGATGGTTTCCATGGAATATTATCAACCCTTACAGTTATGAAATTTTCGCCTTCTTTCAGGACCTTTGTTATATCAAAGGCAAATGGCGTGTAGCCGCCTTCGTGATATCCTATATGCTGGCCGTTAACCCAGACGTCGGTAAAGTAATTTGCGCCGAGGAAGAAAAGCTTTACCCTCCTTTCCGGAAAATCCGCGGGAAGTTCAAAATTTTTCCTGTACCAGACGACGCCCTGATATCTTTCGGGAGGGATGTTGACAGGCTGTGGAACATTGTATTCTTTCCAGCCGCTTGAATCGAAATACAGGGATGTCGCGCCTCCGCTTTCCCCTTCAAGGAGACCTATTATATTTTGCGACCTTTCCTTCAATGTCAGTTCATGGTCGCCGTCGACTTTTTTTATCAGCCATTTTCCGTCCAGAGAAAAGTAATCCCTGTCCTGTTTTTCAAAGGAAGGGTAGACTATATCGTTCTGAATCGGGACGGGATAACTGTCTATGACTGAGATATCAAAAGTAGGAGATGCTGTTTTTTCGGCGGCCTGCAGATTGGCCAAAGTAAAAAAGATACCCGCAAGTAGTAAAACAGATTTGATTTTTTTCATGAGATTAAAGCCATCCGTTCTTTCTGAAAGTGCTGTTATAAGGTAAGTCGTCATTGTCAAGTTCCTGCTGGAAATATGTTTTCTCGGGGACAAAACTTACATGGCCGTCTACATATAGTACATTGATGCCGTCATGAGCCAATCTTGGCTGGCCGGGGTTATCCCAGTCGCCGAAGGATATGTCGTACATTAAAACAGCTTCGGGAGGACGCCGTACATTCTCGATACGCCGGCCTTGTCCTGTGTCGGCCAATGCAGCGCCTCCTCCGCAGGCAAACCAGTAGTTGTACCGGTAACTGTTTTTACCGCACCATGACGCGAGGCTGCTGTCCCTGGCTTTGCATAGCCATACATCCGGGTCGATTGATGAACTCGGATCTCCGCCGACATAGGGAATCAGCCTGTCCTGCAGCCATCTTTCCCATGGGTTGGGACTCCATGAGCCGACAGGTTCCCATCCGAAAGAAGTGGAAAAAGGAAGAAGCCTGTTATTATCAATCGTGTAGATATATATAGCCTCACCCAGCTGTTTCAAATTAGATTGGCACAGAGACCTGTATCCGCGCTCCCTTGCTTTTTGCAGTGTGGGAAGAAGGATTCCGCTCAATATCGCGATTACACCCAATACTATCAGCAGTTCCATCAGGGTGAACCCATGGTTATGATGTTTTGTCTTTCTCATAGTATAATTATACCTTCTTTAATCCTCTGTTTTAACCCTGCGCTCGCGTCAAATTTCAATACCAGCCGTTACTCCGGAAGGGGCTGTTATAAGGCTGCGCGTCATTGTCTATTTCCTGCTGGAAGTATATTTTATCAGGTACAAAATCCACATGACCGTCCACGTATAAGACATTTATTCCTTTATGCGGCAGTCTCGGCTGGCCGGAGTTATCCCAGTCCCCGAAAGCAAGATCGTATACCAACACTGCATCACTTGGCTTGGGTACTGAATCGATTTTTCTTCCGCCGTAGCCTGTCTGGCTTGAAGCTGTCCCGCCGCCCATGGCGAACCAGTAATTGTATCGGTATCCGTTTTCATTGAACATGGCGCTGGCGGCAGGATCCTGCCCTTTGCATTTCCATATATCTCCCATGTCTCCCACCGCGCCGTGCAGGTAGGGGATTAAGACATCCTGTATCCATCTTTCCTGTCCTCCTCCCGACGGATTGGGATTCGGTGTCCATGAACCTCCGGAATCTTCCGGTTCCCATGAAAATGTTATTGCGATGGGGAGCAAATCTTTATAATCGAGCGAATACATGTAAATCGCGTTTCCAATCTGTTTTAGATTGGAATGACAGAGAGCAGTATAGGAATGTTCCCTTGCTTTTTTCAGCACAGGGAGAAGAAGCCCTGCAAGAATCGCGATTATCGCTATTACCACAAGAAGTTCTATAAGGGTAAACCCCGTTAGAGAATTCTTCTGCTTAACAATGCCTGATTGCATATCAGTTATGTGGAGAAACTTATTTCTAACTTTGCCACAAAACTTTCTACCTGCCGACAGGCAGTTCTTTAACGGAGTAAACCCCTTAAGATGAGAATTTAAGCAGGAGAGCGAAAAGGTTTTGTTCTTTCTAATCATAGTTTCCTCACGCTTTCTCTTTCCACTATCTCGGTGTCCATCCTTATTGTCTGGGAAACGGTTTTTTTGCTTCCTGTTTCAACAAGTTCGACTATTCTGGATGCGGCGGCTTCTCCCATATTATAAAGCGGTTGCTTGACAGTTGTCAAAGGGGGCTGTATTAATTTTGCAAGGTCGATATCGTCAAATCCTATTATTGAAATATCTCCGGGAATTTTTATGCTGCGGGAGTGTAACGCGTCTATCGAGCCTATAGCCATAAGATCGTTCGCGGCAAACAGCGCCGTAGGCAGAGTCCCTTCATCTATAAGCTTTAATGTATTGAGGTGTGCCTGCCGGTATTCAAAATGGCCGTCTATAAACCACATCCTGTTTATTTCAAGCCCGTGCTTTTCAAGGCATTCGGTAAATGCTTTTTCTCTCTCTATTGCGTCATACCTGTTTTTTGTGCCGCGTATCAGACCTATGGATTTGTGCCCCTTTTTTATCAGGTATTCGATGGCGAGGAAAGTTGCTTTGTTATTATCCACATCCACACAGTTAAAGAAAGGGTAACTTGCCCCGATGATTACCGTAGGTATTTTGTTTGTGTGCAAGGTCTTCATAAAAAACTCATCTTTCGAAGGGGCTATAACAAGGAAGCCGTCGATGAATTTTTGGTTAATAAGGTTGAGCAGTTTCGATTCGGAAGCGACATTGGGGGAATTTGATGCGTACATAATCAGGTTATAATCCGTTTTTTCGAGTTTTTCTTCGATACCTTTCATTATCGTGAGAAAATAATATGAAGAAAAAATCTGTTCGTATGTGATTATAAGGCCTATGGTCTGTGATTTCTGCTTTACAAGCCTTCTCGCAGCCGCATTGGGCGTGTAATTAAGGTCCTTAACAGCTTTCGCAATGGATTTTCTTGCTTTTTCCGAAACATTTTTGGAGTTATTTATCACGCGGGATACGGTCATTATTGAATATCCCGTCTTTCTTGAGATATCGGAGATTGTGGCCATAATAATTCCTTTTGAATGTTACTCCCTATGTTAACGGTAACACATTTTTAACAATATTTCAAGTTATTTTTAATTATTTTTATTGCTTGTATTGGTCTCTTAGTATGCAGGTTCGGCTAGTACTATGTTATCAATGAAATAAATGCCTTTTTCATAAACGTATATCTCTATTCTGGATATTTTTTCGGGTTGAAGCCCCTGTTTAATGAATTCCCTGAACTCCCAGTATATTTTTGCCCATTTGACTTTTTTACTTTTTGAGCCGGACCATACTGTATAGTTTTTGCCTTCCGCATCTATTATTTTGCATTCGAAATTGTGTTCTCCCTTGAGATCAAGAACCATCATGGAAAGCAGGCTTTTTCCCGTAAGGGGATATTTGCCGATTCCGGAGTTGAATTCCTTGCATGGGTAAATGCCGACTGTCCCCCCGTCAGGGTTGGCCCCCTGGGGCTTGATCTGCAGGCATATTTTTCCTGTTTCCTTTACGGGATTGATATTTTTCTGGAGAGACGGGTTACTTTTATAGTAGTCATAGTAAAGAGTGCTCTTTGTGCCTGCATTGTCAAAATTCTGAAACACCAGGCAGCAGGGTTCGTTGTACTCTGCGGCAGCCACAATCGTGCTTAATGATAAAAATACGAAGGCAAAAAAAGAAAACATAGGGTACCCCTTTCTCAACAACCTTCTGGGGGGAGGGTTGGATAGTTGAAAGTTAGTAGAATACCCTATTTGCTGTTAACGTTAACATATCATGCCTTAATTGTCAAGTCTCTATTTTTTGGTTTATTAATATACATATATCTGTTAATAATATTCGGATAATGAAATATATTTTATTAATATTGCTTATATCTTTATGCACTGCAGGCGCCGCCGAGCCTTCTATAACGGCGAAATCCGCGATTATTATTGAAGCTGATACGGGGCAATTGTTATTTGAAAAAAGCGGCGGCCGGAAGCTTTATCCGGCTTCGACCGTAAAACTTGTGACATTCCTTTTGGCGCTGGAAAGATTAAAGCTCGATGATTATGCCTTTGTTTCTTCGGATGCTGCGGCTGTTCCTCCTTCGGGTATCGATATAAAAGAGGGGGATATACTTACGGTCGATGCTTTGCTGGAAGCATTGCTGCTTGAATCCGCGAATAATGCCGCTGTCGTCATTGCGGAAAAGGCATCGGGTTCGGAAAGTGGTTTTGTGAAGGATATGAATGCCTTTTGCCGCCGTATCGGGGCCGTTGATTCGTACTTTATAAATCCGAACGGGCTTCCGGGCAGGGGACAGTATACCACGGCAAAAGACCTTGCTTTGATTGTCCGCGAGTGTGTCAAAAAACCCTATTTTATCGAAGTGATGAGGAAGAGGAACGGAAAAATCTCCGTATACGAAGGAAATCCCGGCAATAGGGGAAAATTACAGGAAAGAAGGCAGATAAATATCAGCAATCACAGCCGTTTTGCCTGGCAGTACCCCGGCCTTGCCATAGGGAAAACCGGTTTTACCAGGGACGCGGGTCATTGTTACGCGGGGTTTGCGGAATACGGAGGGAAAAGAATCATAGTTATATTGCTTAAGTGCAGTCATCCCGTATGGGGCGATCTCATACAGCTGCTTGATTATTCTTTTGGCATAGAAACCATAGAGTTGGACAGGGATTCAAATATTAAGAGAAATACAAGGAATGAGCAGATACTCCTTAAAAGGGCCGGTTGTGACCCGGGCCCTGTTGACGGAATCAGAGGCGTTTTAACGGTAAAGGCCGTCAAAAAATTTCAGGAGAAAAACGGGTTGCAGGTGACAGGCAGTATCGATTATAAGACATGGGAGTACATGAAAAAGTTTTTTAAGGAGGAAGAACCCCGGTGAAACTTCCGTACATACTGCCCGTAACAGGAAGGGAAGCTCTTGAAGCGGGATGGGATGAAATAGACGTTTTGCTTATCAGCGGCGATGCTTATATTGACCACCCGTCATTCGGTATTGCCGTTATAGGCCGGGTATTGGCGGATTCCGGCTTCAGGGTGGGGATTATACCTCAGCCCGACTGGAAAGATAAAAGTTCGGTTGAAGTGTTCGGTAAACCCCGGCTTTTTATCGGCATTTCTTCGGGCAGTATAGATTCCATGCTCAATAATTATTCAAGACCCGGAAAAAAAAGAAGTTCCGATGTTTTTTCCTGCGGCGGAGAGAAAGGAAGAAGGCCCGACAGGGCATGTATAGTTTACAGCAATCTTTGCCGCCACGCTTACAAGGATGTTCCTATTGTCCTGGGAGGGGTTGAGGCCAGCCTGAGACGTTTTGCTCATTATGATTATTGGGAAGACAATATCCGCAAATCCATATTAGTGGACTCAAAAGCCGATATCATAGTGTACGGCATGGGAGAGAGCCAGATACTTGAAATAGCTCAGAGGCTTGATTCAGGGAAAGACAAAGCATCTTTATATGATATTGACGGTATTGCGTATGTTTCTAAGAGCCCTCCCGAAAATAGTATAATCATCCCGGAATTTAGTGAAATCGTTTCCGATAAGAAAAAATTTGCGGAAGCCTTCAGGATAATCAGCGCCAATTCCTGCTGCGGCGGGAAAACAAGGCCGATTGCGCAGAAATACGATGCAAGATATGTTGTGCAGAATAACCCCGCGGAACCACTGACTGAAATTGAGATGGATTACATCTATTCCCTCCCTTACACGCGGGATCCTCACCCCGTTTATAAAAAGGATATACCCGCGCTTGAGCCCGTGAAATGGTCCGTTACGAGCCACAGGGGTTGTTTCGGGGAATGTTCTTACTGCTCTATTCCTGTGATGCAGGGGAATGTGATACAAAACAGAAGCGAGGATTCTATTATCGGGGAGATAACCATGTTGTCTAAGAGGCATGACTTTAAAGGGACGGTGCATGTCCTTTCCGGGCCCACATCAAATATGTATAAAATGGGTTGCAGGGTAAACAAGGGGTCTCACTGCGGCGATAGAACATGCCTGTTCCCCGAAATATGCGGAAATCTTGATTTTGACCATATGCCGCAGATAAAACTGATCAATAGAATCAAAAAAATACCGGGAGTAAAAAATGTTTTTGTAACTTCGGGCCTGAGGTATGACCTGGTACTCCGTGATGAGAAAAGCGGATACCTTGAATTTATATGCGACGGGCATATAAGCGGTCAACTGAGGGTTGCGCCCGAGCACATTTCAGAACGGGTGCTTAAGGTAATGAAAAAGCCGCCTTTTAAGCTGTATCTTGATTTTGCGGAAAAGTTTAAATCAGTCAACAGGAGGATAGGCAGAAAGCAATTCCTTATACCTTATTATATCTCCGCGCATCCGGGGTGTGCCGTTGAAGATATGCTTGAACTGGCTCTTTATTTCAGGAAAACACATTTTATCCCGGATTCGATCCAGGAGTTTACCCCTACCCCCGGCAGTATTTCAACCTGTATGTATTATACGGGGATGGATCCTTTTACCGGGCAAAAATTACATGTGCCGTCCAATAATCATGAAAAGGCGCTGCAAAGGGCGCTTGCGCATTTTGACAGGGAATCAAACAAAAACCTGGTAGAAAAAGCGCTTGAGGCCTGCAAGCGTAAAGATCTCATCGGTTTCGGCGGCAAATCACTTATCAGCCCGCAGAAAAAGAGATAGTTTTTATACTCCCCTTAAAATCTTCCGATTGCGAAAAAAAACTTGACTTGGATTGTTTTATATGGTAAATATTTCGAAATTCGAATAGTTCGGTAATAGTATAATTCGGAAGCAGAAGGTATGGTATATGGATAAAAGCTTGAAAAGGGTT
>JAFGBE010000167.1 GCA_016933315.1 Candidatus Auribacterota bacterium | reverse complement strand
CGGGGTTCCTCTATTAATTTTTCAATGTACACATCGCTGTTGCTGAAAGCCGATTCGGCTTCCGAGCGCGCGGTCAGAAAAGCATTCGCCAGGCTGATATCATTATGGGCTATCCTCATTCCCCTGCCGCCGCCGCCCGCGGAAGCTTTGATAATCACCGGGTACCCGATTTTTTTCGCGATCTTCAGAGCCTCTTCCCTGTCGTGGACGACACCTTCGCTGCCGGGTATGACCGGAACTCCGGATTTCTTCGCTATTTTTTTCGCCTCGGATTTATTCCCCATCTTCCTTATCTGTTCCGAGCGGGGGCCCACAAACTTGATATTGCAGCTTTCGCATATTTCCGCGAAATGGTCGTTTTCGGCCAGGAATCCGTACCCCGGGTGGATTGCGTCAACATCCCCGATTTCCGCGGCGCTTATTATGGACGGTATCTTGAGATAACTCTCCGAAGCGGGAGGCTTGCCTATGCAGACAGCTTCATCCGCCAGTTTGACATGCATGGAATCCTTGTCGGCAGTTGAATATACTGCTAGAGTTTTTATTCCTAATTCCTTGCAAGCACGTATTATACGTAAGGCAATCTCGCCTCTATTGGCAATCAACATTTTTTCAATCATTGGAATAAGGCTCCATAAAACGGTCTATTTATTCAATACGAAAGATTGGCTGACCGAATTCAACAGGTTCCCCGTTTTCGATAAATATTTCGGTTATCTTCCCGGAAAACTCGGATTCAATCTCATTCATCACCTTCATAGCCTCGATAATACAGACAATCTCGCCTTTCTTGACGCTCTGTCCTTTTTCAACAAAGGAAGGGGCTTCGGGGGATGGGGCCCTGTAAAAAGTGCCTACCATGGGTGATGTTATAATATTGCCTTTTTTCATGCTCTCGGCCTGGGATGCGGAAGGTTCTGCTTTAGGGGCGCTTTGATTTTGCGGCAGCATATGGACATCTGACGATTCGGCTCTGGCCGTGTTGGGATGTATCTGCACGGCTCCGCTTTTTTTCAGCACGATTTTCAGCCCATCACGTTCCATTTCAAATTCCGTGATTTCATTCTCCTTCATCAATTTAACTATTTCCTGGATTTCTTTCAGATTCATAAGAAAAACTCCTTTAGTTCAATAGTTAAACACTTAAATAATATATTAAGTGGTTCAGTAGTTTAGATATTCACTTTTATTTTTTAACTGTTAATCTATTCATCTGCTGAAATACTGAATTTATTTCGTCTCTCGTCCAACGTCCTTCGTTACGCGTCCTACGTTTTCCGTCTCTCGTCCCAGATATCATGCTCTCTGGATATAAGAGCCGCCGTTTCTCGTATCTACTCTTAAAACATCCCCTTCATTTATGAAAAGAGGCACCTGGATTACGGCGCCGGTCTCCAGAGTCGCCGGTTTGGAACCGCCGCTGACAGTGTTGCCCCTTAATCCCGGATCCGTTTTTACCACCTTGAGGTCGACAGTTACAGGAAGCTCGATGCTGACAGCCTTGTTGTCGTGCATTATTGCCTTGATTTCGGTGTTTTCCTTCAGGAACTTGACTGCTTCGCCCAGGACTTCCTTATCTATTGTGAACTGCTCGAATGTCTCCATATCCATAAAGTAATAATGGTCTTGTGAATTATACAAGTATTCGACCTGTTTAGCAACAATATACGCCATTTCCACGTTTTCATCGGACCTCATTTTTCTCTCTATCACGGCGCCTGTGGACAGGTCTTTCAATTTCAATGTCACTACGGGCGATCGCTGCTGCATCTTCACATGCTGGTATGAAACGACGTTATAAAGCCTGCCGCTTAAAATCAGATAATTCCCGTTTCTCAACTCGTTAGCTGAAGCCATATTGCTTAAAACCCCCTTAAAAATTATATGTTCTTGATTTTGATAACCGTATCGGTTTTCCCCTGTTAAGCGAAAAAACATTTTCTATGCGTATGCCCCCCAGGCCCGGCAGGTATATTCCGGGCTCAACGGTAAAAACATTGCCGTTTGAAAGCGTCTCTCTGCTCCCCGGCGACAGGTAAGGCTTTTCATGCACTTCCAGCCCTATGCCGTGCCCCGTGGAATGGAGAAAACACTTCCCGTACCCGCTGGAAGATATGAATTTCCTCACTTCGTTATCTATGTAAGAGCAGCCTGCGCCGGGTTTCGATTTTTCAACCGCGATGTCAGATGCGCTTAATATAATGTTATATATTTTTTTAAAAATAGGCTTTATCTTACCCGTGAACAATACCCTTGTCAAGTCAGAACTATACCCTTTAAAAATAAATCCCATATCGACCAGGACTATGTCATTTGCGAGTATCCGGCGTCCGCCGCCGTAATAATGCGGCACGGCTGAATTGGGGCCGCTGGCCACGATAGGTTCGAAAGAACACCCTTCAGCCGAACCGTCCCTTGACATATTATATATAAGGTTTTTTATTTCCCCTTCTTTTACGCCGGGCTTTATCTTTTTCCCGATTTTCAGGAAAATGTCGTCCGCTATCCTGCAGGCCTCTTTGATTCTTTTTAATTCCCCGCCGTTCTTGACCGTCCTGAAAGATGATACGATATCATCCCTGCAGGACATATTGATTTTACCCAGGCGCTTTTTCAGCCTGTTGAGCCCGCTGACTGTGAGATAATCTCCGTTATACGCCAGTGTCCCGGCTTTCGCT
>JAFGBE010000024.1 GCA_016933315.1 Candidatus Auribacterota bacterium | reverse complement strand
TTTCGTCAAGTTTTTCCGTTCTTCAGTATTCTTGCTTTTTTTCTTCTTTGGGTATACAATATCCAGATTCGATATCGCACTTTTTTCTCCCATGGAAAAAGATATCTTTAAAGGTGAGAACCGGTGAAAAAAATTGATGTGGCGCTTACCTGGCATAACAGGACCAATGAGAAATTCATCGGCTGGCTGAAGCGCGAATGTGAATACCGCCACCTGGCTTTTCTGCTGATTACAAGAAAAAATGTGGAAAGCACCATTTCCGAGCTTGAAAAAAGCAAATTGAAAATACAATTCATGCTTGATAACCAGGCGGATTATTTCGACCCAAAGGACCCGTTCGTAAGGCTGTGCTACGCCGTTAAAGACGCGGGCGGTTATGTAGTATGCGACCCTGATGACGCCAGGCATTCCTCAAACAAGGCTATCACCCATTATGAACTGTTAAAAGTAAATATCCCCGTGCCTTTCACCGTTGTGGTCAGAAACTGGGAACCCAAGAACTTCAGGCTGACAAAAGAGGAACTTAAAAACCTGAAAAAACCCTTTATCATAAAACCCGCCACCGGATTCGGCCAGAGAGGCGTCGTCAAAGACGCAAAGGGTTCCATCGAAGAAATAGCCGGGGCCAGACACTATAACGAAGGGGATGATTTCCTTCTTCAGGAAAAAATAGAACCTGTAACGCTCGGAGATAAAATGGCGTGGTTCAGGGTCTATTACCTTTTCGGAGAAATCATACCGTGCTGGTGGAACACCAACAACGGCTGGTACGGGCATATATCGTTAAGGGAAATGTATAATTATAAGCTCCTGCCGCTGGCAAGGATAACCTCGGAAATCGCGAGAATCACGAATATGGAATTTTTTACCACGGAAATCGCCATGACAAACGACAAAGAGAAAAAATTCGTGTCAATCGACTATGTCAACGACCAGCCGGACCTTTGCGTGCTGGGCGAAAAAGCGGGCGGCGGGCCGGTTCCTTCCGTTGTCGAACATATCGCCGAAAGAATCGCGGGCATAGCATGGAGAATATCTAAAGGCTTTTCCCTGAACATCCACAGGTCCATCTGGCTCGGAAAAGCAATCCTGGAAGACAGCAGTATCTAAGGAATATCAATCCGGCACCACTTTAAGAACCTTGTCATTCTCGTGAACCTTGCCTAAAACCTTTATGCCGACCTGCTGGCCCGGTTTTGCCTCGGCAACTTTTTCGTGCTCTATCTGCATCGAATCGATCGACTGCGAGAAATCATCGTGAGCGCCTTTCACGTGGATCTCATCGCCGACTTTCAAGGGCTTGGAAAGCTTAATGATGCCGACAGATATCTTGCTGAAGTAATGGGTTATGACTCCGATTTCAACTTCTTTCATTATGCCACCTCCTCCCGATTTTTTATTTTACGCCTTTAAGCCGATTTTCTCAAGAAATGACTTTTGTTAAAAAAGACTTTATAT
The DNA here is from genome assembly GCA_016933315.1 of Candidatus Auribacterota bacterium. GTDB lineage: Bacteria > Auribacterota > UBA6266 > UBA6266 > UBA6266 > UBA6266. The sequence goes on along the minus strand of JAFGBE010000024.1, from coordinate 7,487 downwards.
AAAACCGATTTTCTTCTATAAATAATACATGCAGCCTATGATTAAAAAAATGTACCCGGTGCTTGAGCCTTACCTGGATTCTTTCCTGAAGGACCAGACAATACTCATAAAAAGCAGGATACAGCTGTTCACGCTGCTTACGATAATACTTTTTTTTATCGGCAATCTCTTAAGTTACATTTTTTATCCCTACGATTTCAGGACAGATGAAATTCCCATAATGGCCGTAGTCCTCATCAGCAGCGGTATCGTGCTTTTCCTGAACAAAAAAACAAAAACCATGAGGTCCGCGAAGCTCATAGCCATGCTGTTCACCGTTTTCCTGTTAATCAACATAACCAAGCTGCATATCATTTATTCAAATTATATAGAAATAGGCCCGGCCCTTTACATGTTCATGCTGTTTTTCGTCTCGTTCACCATCCCGTGGACAGCGCTTGACCTCATACCGATAACTTTCATGCACATGGCCGCTTACTCAATACTCCTTTTCCACCTGGAAAAATACATGCCCGAAGTCATGCGCGCGGTCAAAAGCCCGCAAATGCTTTTTGACGGCATAATCTTCATTTTTCTCGGATTCATCTTCTGCGCGGTAATAAGAAAAAAAGAACTCACAAGAGAAATCCAGAACTACATACTCCTTAAAGAAAATGAACTGCAGAATATCCAGATGCAGAAAGAACTGGAGCTCGCGGACAGGGTCCACAGCACTCTTATCCCGAAATCCATCAGCATGGACAAAGCGGACATAGCGGTGACTTACATCCCTATGAACTATGTCGGCGGAGATTACGCCAAATTCCACTTTATCGACAACGATAAAATCATATTCATCATATGCGACGTGACCGGGCACGGGGTATCGGCCGCCCTTCTCGTAAACAGGCTCCATACGGAATTCGAACGCCTCGCGCAGGAACACAAAGACCCGGGAATACTGCTCAAGGAGATGAATGATTTCATCGTCAAGTCGTTCGAAGGCACGGATATGTTCCTGAGCGCCTTCTGCTGCCTGCTTGATTTCGGGAAAAAGACGCTTTCCTACTCAAATTACGGCCACCCGCCGCAATATATATACAGGATATCCGATTCCGACATAACAAGGCTTGAACCCCAGGCAACCCTGATGGGCATAATGATAGAAGAAGAGAAAATCCACGAATTAAAAACCGGGTTTGAACAGAAGGATAAAATCCTGCTTTTCACAGACGGCGTGAACGAAGCGATGAACAAAGACAAAGAAGAATTCGGCATCAGGCGCCTGGAAGAATTCATCGGGGACAATCATCAGGCAGACGCGCTGTCGTTCAACCAAAAACTCATAAACCGATTAAAGGACTTCAGCGGCGGCGACTTCCAGGATGACATACTGCTGATATCAATCGACATCAAATAACGTCGGGCGTAACAAGCCATTCGAGGCTCCACTTTTCCTCCCCGGCGCTCTTTTTGAAACACGCGACCGAAGACGTGTCGAAAGAAACAGGCCTCAGCCCTTTCTCCTCCCCCAGCAAAAGGCAGGCGGCCCTTTCAACAAAAGGGATATGGCTTACCACCATGATATTCTTCGATGTTTTCGACAGATCAGACATAAGCTTCAGGGGGTCGTCATTGGGCGAAAGGCTTTTTTTCTCAAAACATTTCCTGACGCGCAGCAATTCCTTGAAAATCTCCGCCGTCTGCCTTGCCCGCAGCTTGGCGCTATGCCAGATCTCATCGGGCGGCACCATAAAGCCGCACAGGGATTCCGCAACCTTAACCGTCTCGTATTTACCCACGTCAGACAACGGTTTTTCGGGATTCTCCGCCTCGGGAACTGCGGCGCCGTGCCTTGCCAGATAGAGCCTCGTACATTTTTTATCGATAATGCCCATCATGCAATCCGCTGATAAATATCCTCTGATTCCGACATCAACCTATCCATCTCAGGGCTGTCGCCCTTTCCCACTTTAATAAAATAAGCGGCTATGCTTAAATTGGCCCTTATTTTGAAGAAATTAACTCTCTTCATAAATATCCTGCCGTCTTCCACCCCGGCCTCCCGGGCATAAGACCTCAGGAACCGTTCCTCGGGATAGAGTTCTTTTATCCCGGGGAGAGAACCCAACTGAGAAGAAAACTGGGAGAGAAAATACCCGATATCATATTCTTTCAAAAACCTCACCGAATTCCCGAAATCAATCACCGATACAAACAAAGTGCTGATATCATGGGTTAAATCCTGGCCTATTATTATATTCTTCGGATGATAATCTCCGTGATTCTGTATGAATGAGGAGACATCCTTCCTGAAGAATTCATCTTCACGCTCTTTGACGAATTTTATCAATTTACCGGCTTCGGCCTCATGAGGATTTCCCGTGCTTAAGAACGCTTTCAAATATGATTCGGCCCTTTTCTTTTCTTTTTCCGCCGTCTCCCCGGCACTGCCGAGTCCGAGCTTTAAAGAATGCAGGCGCGCGAGCCATTTTGCCGACAAGTCAAAATAATTACGCCCGATATCAGGGTTTATGTTCACAAGGAGATCAAAAAGGCTTCTCCCCCTTTGCCCTTCTTCCATCACCAGCATCTTCCCTTCGTCTTTATCAATAACGGAAGGCACCCTGAAAGTCCCTTTTCCGAAACCCCGCGAATAAACCTCCTGCAATATCTTCGTGGATTCCTCCAGTTTCTTCCATTTTTTCGCGTCGGTAACCTGTTTTAAAATTATCCTGTCGCGGAATTCATCATCCCCCTTTGTCCCCAATGTGAGCTCGGTAACGGTTATGTTGCTGCCTGACTTCGGTATCTCCTTAAAAAAAGGTCGGCACCGGCCGGCCTTGATTTCCGCCGCCAGTTCCTTTATGCCGCGGACCGGATGGTCGAATTGTGTAGGCAATATGGCGGAAAACCCGGATGAATGAGTATCGCTTCCCGCGACCGCCGTAAATTTATGAGTATGCCAGAACGACAGGCCGAGCACGTTTTCGCGGGCGGTGTGGTTCCCGCTGAAAATCTCAACCGCATCAATATCAGCGCTCAAGAAATATTTCGCATCGGGCACCCTCCCGTCCCTGAAAGGATGCGCCCACACCAGAGCGGCATCAGGCCAGACAGTCCTCAGCTCCTTAAGCGTCGTTTCTTTCTCTATGCTTTCAGGCGCGCCGAACACAAGGACATGCCCTATTTCCGTGGAAACTTCCTGGGCGGACAATATCAAAAAATCATCCCCTACTGAAGCTTCTTTGCGCAAATCGCTTATTTCCGCGGGTGTCCATAAATACCGGTGTTCCGTAATCACCATGCCCTGCAGGTGTTTCCCGGAAACTTTCCCGGCAAGTTCCACAGGACTTATTTTACTGCATGAAGAATGTTTATTAGTATGGCAATGCAATTCAAGAAGCATCAAACCTCCGCCCTTTCAGACATTATACCGTTTTATTATATATTCCCTGATAAAACTAATATATTCAGCCTTTTCCTTTTCTTCAATACCGGAACCTGAAATCTTATCCGAAAACTCAGACAACGTCTGGCATTTATCCCTTATTACGCCCCTGCGCCTTAATTCTTTTTCCATAGCAAGATATTTTATCCTCAGACCCTGAATACCGTCAGGAACGCTGTAAAAAGCAGCCGGTTTCCTCCTTAAGGATAACAGCTTTTTAAAGATCATTTTCCCGAAATACCAGATAAACAGAATAACTATAAGAACCTTAAAGAAAAGAGTGTTGACGAACCAGAATATCCCTTCCCTGTTAAACCTGTCCGCCAGCTGCTGGAACCTTAGAACCGCGACATCATAATAATCGCTGAAGGGTTTCTTCTTCCCTGTTAAAGCCGGCATGGCGGAAGGAGGCGTCGGCTCCACAACCTGCCAGCCGGCTCCCTCGAAATAAGCCTCAACCCACGCATGGGCGTCTTTATTTCTCGCAATCCAGTAATTGCCGGGCGCATTTTTTTCCGTGACGAGAAAACCGGTCACATATGCCGCGGGGATATCCAGAGACCTCAGCAGAAGGACAGCAGAAGAAGCGAAATATTCACAATGCCCTTTTTTCATATTGAAAAGGAATTCTTCCACAGGGTCAAACTCCCTCGACAAAGGGACTCCCAGCTTGTAATCATAGTTATCATGGAAATATCTCACTATCAAGCCGGCTATCTTTTCTTTGTCTCTTTCTTCTCCTGATATTTCCAGCGCCTTTTCCCTGATTTTTTCCTTAAGATAACCCGGCACTTCAAGGCACTGGGAAGGCTTTAGACCAAAATCGTTTTGCTGTAATTCATCAATGCGGTAAGAAATAGCGGGCTTGCCGGACATGTCGGAAATATTTCCGAAAGCGTCAACCTTCATCTTATCAGCGCAGGAAATAATCCTGAACGGATATTCCCCGTAAAAAATCGTCCTGCTAAGGTCCGAATCCTTGAATACGGAGATTTGCCGCAATTCTTTCTTTTCCCCGTCCGCGGAAACCGCAAAGCTGTTTTCTTTGCCCGACCCGGCAAAAGGCAAATATCTGTCCCCGCCCTCGGGATTTCTCCATACGCCGCGGGAATAATAAAGATATGATTTACCCCTGAGGTATTCAGGATTTTTTTCGGCAAAAATCCGCAGGCATACGTTATTCTGGTTGAACTTCCACAGGAATTCAGGCAGGCTGCCTATCATGGAATTTCCCGTAAAAGCATTGTCAATGCTCCTGGAAATATTGTTGCTCCACAGGAACCTCATCATATAATTTTCAACCGGCCAGTAAAAAGCCCTGAAAGAGAAAACAGCGAGGGAAACGGCGAGATACGAAAAAATCACCGCAAGGCTTATGATAAGATAATATTTCGCTTTCACGCCGCCTTTCAGGTTCCTGGCGGCCCTCAGGTTAATAAAAAAGAAAAACGAAATAAAGAAAGCCGACATCATCAGCGAGTGCAGCAGCAGATTCGAATCATAGACATCCTGCGCGCAGATTATGCACATTACCGAACAGAAAAATATCATCTCTCTGCTGTTCCTCTGCGGATTCGCCAGGTGCATTATCTGGACAGAAACAAGATACTGGGAAAGAACATACGCAAGGCGCGCCATTATAAACCCGTTGTCGACATCCGAAGGATAAAACCTCAACAGCAGGACAAAAGGAATGGATAAATACATATAGGTCATAAAATTAACGTTAAACCGCAGAAGAGGTTTTTTTGCCCTGAAAAGTAAAATCAGAACCGGGAGGACGACCGCGGGAAACATGACCGAACCCATGGTAATAGACGGATAAAGTGCGCTCAGGAAAACTATCAAATACGAAAAAATATAACCTGTTTTTTTATAAGCTACATCCATATCCGCACCTAAATAACATCGACCTTCCCTTTGATGTCGTTTTTCCCGAGTATTAAAGCTTCCCCTATCTCATCGGAAGCGGCATCGGGGTCAAGCCTGAAATCCTCATCGGTTATTATAATTCTCTTTAACGCGCACCCGCTTTCGACAACATGCTTGCAGAACCTTTCTTTCTCGCCGTCCCACCCCAGAAAGATTATCACAAAAGTCGTGATGGCGGGCAAATCGTCTTCGAGCATACCGGCAAGGTTGACTATGTTGTTTTTCGGGCTGGAGTCAACACATGACAGCAGGTCAAGAATGTTCTCGAAATACGCGAAACTCCTGCCGGCCCTCAGGTAATATAATTCCGACCCGTGAGCAAAAATATCCACAATGTATTCTTTCCTGGCCAGAACATCGGCTATGGACGCCGTAACGGAAACCGCCGATTCAAAACACTCTTTTTTCTCCCTGCTGCTTTTCCCGTATCCAACAAAAGTATCGAGTATAAGCGCGATCCTGCAGAAATATTCTTCCATGAATTCCTTGACCACCGGCTTGCCGAGGCGCGCCCACGCGTTCCAGTGGATATTGCGTATCAAGTCCCCCTCGACATATTCCCTGTCGCCTATATATTCCATTGAATCGCCTATATTGGACGACATCATAAAACCGCCCGGCTGATATCTCCTGCCAACAGGGATATCAACGGACGACACCGGCCAGAACCGCGGATACACAACAACCGAGAAACTCACGCTCAGCTCATCTATCTTATTCCACACACCAAAAGGGAAAGCTGTTTCGATACGGTGTTTTTTTATTTCATACACGCCTCTCCTTGAAGCTTTCATCCTGCATACGACAAGCTCTTTCCCGCCGGCGGGGATGGATACAGGGCCGGGTTTCTCCTGCATATTCAGCTTTAAATCCGAGAAAACAGGATAGGCGGAAACACCGTAAACGCAGTTTTTCCCCTCATTCACGATGGTTATTTCAACCTCGAATTCGGAATCGCACACGACTCTCTCAGGGAAAGAAACCTCCAGCCTGACCTTCATCGGCATGAAAACGGAAAATATTTCCGTTATAAAAAAAATCCCGAAAATACAGCACGCGAGAAAATAAAAAGGAACGCTTATGCTCAGGCTGCCGAAGCTTGACGAAATAATAAGGAAAAAGAAAAGTATTTTGCCGAAAGATGTAAGGCGTTCCTGCCATATCTTTCTTAACCGTCGGATAAATTTCAGGGTTATGGATTCGTATTTGAAGCGCATTTTTGCCGGCAACCAGTATTTTTAAACCGGGATTTCGGTATTTGAAAGTATCTCACTGATGACATTTTCTTTCTTTACGCCGGAATACCTGGATTTCGTATTGAGCACAAGCCTGTGAGGAAGCACAGGCATCGCCATCTCCTTGACATCTTCCGGTATCACATAATCACGCCCCTCTATATACGCCTTGGCCCGCGCGCACATAAACAGCATCAAGGCGCCCCTCGTCGATATTCCCAGTTTTATATGGGCATCCGTCCTGGTGGAATTGGCTATCCTTATTATATACTGGACTATGGATTCCTCCACTTTGACTTTCTTCACCTCATTCTGGATTTTCACGATATCGGCGCAGGAAATCACCTGTCTCAGGTCAAGTAAAGGGTCTTCCTTTTCCCTCTCCAATATTATCGCGGCTTCATACTGCGTGTCGGGATATCCCATTTCTATCCTCACGGCAAACCTGTCAAGCTGGGCTTCCGGCAGCGGATACGTGCCGTGATATTCCACCGGGTTCTGTGTGGCTACAACAAGAAAAGGCGGGTCAAGCTTATAAGTCTTGCTGTCAAGGGAAACCTGTTTCTCGTTCATGGCCTCAAGCAGGCTTGACTGTGTCCTGGGAGAAGCCCTGTTAATCTCATCGGCAAGTATGATATTGGAAAAAATCGGGCCTTTCCTGAATACAAAACTGCCTTCTTTAGGATTATAAACGGAGCCGCCTAGGATATCGGCCGGCAGAAGGTCGGGCGTAAACTGTATCCTGGAGAAGACCCCGCCGATGGACATGGCAAGCGCCTTGGCCATGGTCGTCTTCCCAACACCGGGAACATCCTCTATCAGAATATTGCCTCCCGCAAGAAGCGCGGTAACAATAAGTTTTACCTTGTCCTCCTTGCCCCTTATCACGT
>JAFGBE010000166.1 GCA_016933315.1 Candidatus Auribacterota bacterium | reverse complement strand
TTAAATATTACTCTCCTTTGCTTTTTATATCAATTTATAACATATTTTGTGCGTTGTTCTTTAGTATTATCTGTGGTTTGAAAATTTGGCGGTTTTGCTGATGATTATTTCAGTATTTTACCGGTATGCTATAATTGACGCCATGCAAATTAAAATAGAAAAAATAGCTTATCCCGGGAAAAGCCTCTCCGGCACAGGAGGTAAAATAATTTTTACCGATGAAGGACTGCCCGGGGAACTGGTGGAAGTCAAACCCATAAAAGAAAAAAGCAATTTTATTGAGGCAAGAACAGTGAGCGTAATTTCCCCCTCCGCCGGCAGGATAAAACCGCGGTGTCCCCATTACAAAATATGCTCCCCCTACCAGTACATGGAATACGATACCCAGGTAAAAATCAAGCAGGCCCAGTTAAAGGAAGATTTTTTCGGCCACCGGCTGAAAGTAGAATTGCCTGATATTGTCTTCCGCCCGGCGCCGGAAATATGGAATTACAGGAATAAAATAAGTATCAACATAATATGGGAAGACAATACGCCGCACCTTGCGTATAACCAGCCTGATTCGCCCGCGGAGTTTGAAAAAATAGAGAAATGTTTTCTCGTTTCCGACAACATGAACCTGCTGTTAAACCGGCTGCTGCAGGCCGCAGAAGATAATAAACTGCGGTTTATAAACAAAGCTGTTGTAAAGGAGAGTTCGCATGATAAAAGCCTGCTGTTAACGCTTTACGGCGGCGAGCCCAAAGAACCGAAGGATTTTTCCGGCATATTCGATGGATTGATGGAGGTATTTCCCCTGAGCGGCATCATTTACATCTGCAAGAAGAAAAACCGCAGGCTTGTCATATCAGGAGACTATTTCATTGAAGAGCGTATCGGCAAAACGCGTTTTCTGGTGGGAGCCGAATCATTTTTCCAGACGAATATCAGGATGCTGGAGATGCTTGCCGGAGACCTGATGAACTCAATTATGACAGACAAAAAGACAACAGTCGCCGACCTTTACTGCGGCGTCGGGACATTCGGCATCCTGCTGGCAAAGAAAGCGTCAAAGGTCATAGCCGTAGAATCTTCGAAGGAAAACATACAGTTTCTGAAGAAGAACGCGGGGCTTAATAACATCACGAATTTTTATATCGGCAAAGGCGACTGCGCTAAACTGATAGGCTCCGTGCTGAAAGAATCCCCCGCTGTTCTGGTTGTCGACCCGCCTAGAAAGGGGCTGGATAAGAATATCTGCAGGAACATCCTGATGAAGCCGCCACGCTCCATAGCCTATATATCATGCAACCCGGCAACACTTACAAGAGACCTCGGGATACTGATGAGCGCATACAAAATGAAAAAGGCTTTCGCATACGACTTTTTTCCCCAGACCCCGCATATGGAAACACTGGTTATTTTGGAGAAGAGATAGGACATCTGGATTTCCCGACGGCAGACAGGCGCGGTTTTAAATTTCCGTATATTTTTTATTGTCTTTTCAACTTCAGTTATGTAAAATTCTGTCCCTTGGCTAATCTAATGCCCCAATAGCTCAGTCGGCAGAGCAACTGACTCTTAATCAGTGGGTCCTAGGTTCGAATCCTAGTTGGGGCACCATTAATCAAACAATTTACTTCCTCACATCAGAAAAAGTGCCATTTTCTATCGGGAAATAACAAACATCCCATATCTACACAGCAAATTCGCAAGGAAACGTGGTTTTTCCTGCTCGAGGGATTTGAAACAGTATTCTTTCTCTATAACAATACCTTCGTTACCGCAGAATTTCTTAAAATCCCTGATAGTAAGATGATGAATATTGGGAGAATCATACCAGTTGTAAGGCAGTTCGTTCGACCGGGGCATTATCCCGCCGAAAAACAGCATTTTGCGTATTTTCCAGTGGCCGAAATTGGGAAAAATGACTATACCTTTTTTGCCGACTCTCAGTATTTCATCAAGGACTTTTTGAGGCTTATGTACAGCCTGCAAGGTTTGCGAACAGATAATAAAATCATACGATTTATCGGGATAATCGGAAAGACCCTCATCGATGTCGGCATGGATTACGGGAACACCGGCTTTTGAACACTCTTTTATTTTTTCAGGGTCGATTTCCACGCCCTGGATGCTCGCGTTTTTCAACTCGGAAAGTTTTTTTAGCAGAGACCCGTCTCCGCAGCCAAGGTCAAGGACCTTGCTCCCCTTGTCAATCAATGAAGCAATTATCTGATGGTCTTTTCTTAAAGTATCCATTATCCGCCCCTGATATTATCCAGGAAAGGAGAAACAACCCCTTCCAATTCGCTTATTTCCTTTTCGACAAGGAAAGAGTCATGGCCGCTTTCGGATTTTATATTGTAATAAGTCACAGGAATATTGTTCGCCTTCAGGGCTTTAACTATTTCCTTTGACTGCCATGCGGGAAAAAGCCAGTCTGACGTGTAAGAAACGACCAGGAACCCGGATTTGACATTTTTGAAAGCCTTTTCAAGGCTGCCGTAATCCTGATAGAGGTCAAACGCGTCCATTGCTTTCGATATATAAAGATATGAATTGGCATCGAACCGTTTGACAAAGGAGTCTCCCTGGTATGACAGATAACTCTCGATTTCATATTCGTCCTGAGTAAAGTCAACCCTGGCGGGAAAATCCCCGCTGTCCGTGTCTTTATCGGACTTTGTCTTCCGGCCGAATTTCTGTTCTATAACATCTTCGCTTAAATAGGTGATATGGCCTATCATCCTCGCTATGGCTAACCCCTTTTCGGGTTTTTTCCCTTTATCATAATAATCGCCTTTGAACCAGTTGGGATCCGAAGTGATAGCTTCTCTGCCCACAGCGTTGAAGGCAATGCCCTGGGCGCTGAGTTTGGCGGTCGAAGCTATGACGATTGCGGATTTGACCGCTGCGGGATAATCCACAGCCCATTGAAGGACCTGCATTCCGCCGAGGGAACCTCCTATAACGGCCAGAATACTCTTTATGCCCAGATGGTCGATTAAGCGCTTCTGGACAGTGACCATATCCCTCACGGTGATAGGCGGGAAAGCTGTCCCATACGGTTTGTTATCTTTTTTATTTATTGAACCGGGCCCTGACGAGCCCTTGCACCCGCCTATTATATTAGAGCAAATAACAAAATATTTATCTGTATCTATCCCTTTTCCGGGCCCGATGAAGATATCCCACCAGCCGGGTTTTTTATCGTCATCGGAATGCAGGCCGGCGGCATGGGCGTCTCCCGAAAGGGCATGCGCAACCAGCACGGCATTATCTTTGTCTGAATTAAGCCGGCCGTATGTCTCATAGCAGACATCAACAGGAGACAGTTTCCTGCCGCATTCCAATTCAACCGAATCGAATGTAACTGTCTCGGGTTTTACCAGGCCCACTGATTGTTTTCCGCCTTTTTCTTCCATATTGCTCACGCCTTTCAACATTTTACATAAAAAAACCTGATGCGTAAAGCACCAGGTCTGAAAAAGCCGTTAAACCTACGCTTTAGCGCTTATTTTATGTGGTCGCAAGTTGTAGCTTAAATCACCACTTTAAACAGAATATAATGCTCAACACGGGTTTTGTCAACGAAAACATTATTTTTCCATCAGCGACCTGATGTCCTTTTTCAATATTTTACCCGTGGGCGTCCGCGGAAGCTCTTTTTCTATCCTGACGGTATGAGGAATCTTATAAGGGGCTAATTTTCCTTTGCAGAAGGCTGTCAGGTCCCTGGATTTGGCCTGATAACCTTCTTTTAAAGTGACAAAAGCTACAGCTTTCTCTCCCCTGTGCTTATCTTTCACTCCCACAACAGCCGCATCTCTTATGGAGGGGTGCTGATACAACACCTGCTCGATTTCCCTCGGGTAGACATTCAAGCCGTGGGAAAGGATCATATCTTTTTTCCTGTCTATTATATAGAGGTACCCGTCTTCGTCAACCTTGCCTATATCGCCCGTGAACAGCCAGCCGCCTCTTACGGCCTTTGCGGTTTCATCCTTAAGATTCAAATAACCTTTCATCACATTAGGGCCCTTGACGATGATTTCCCCTATTTCACCCGCAGGCAATTCTTTTTCATCATCATCAACAATTTTTATGCTGACATTTTTTAACGGCAGGCCTACTGAACCTATTTTTCTTATCCCGCGCAGAGGGTTGACGGAAACTACGGGGGAAGCTTCCGACAATCCGTAGCCTTCCATCAAAGGCAGGCCTGTATTTTTTTCAAAATTCTTAAGCACTTCCTCGGACAGCGGGGCCGACCCGGAAATGCAAAACCTGATTTTCAATATCTTTCTTATGAGCCAAGGGACTCTCTTCTCCGATAACAGGTGAAATATCTGCGGTATCCCCACAAAGCCGGTCACCCTGCCCAGTATAATAGCCCTTATAACCCTGTGAAAAGGCCTGACTGATTCGAGAAGAGCAAATGAAGCCCCCGCAAAAAGCGGCGTCAACATACAGACCGTTATGGTGAATGAATGGAATAAAGGAAGAATTATTACAAACCTGTCGCTTTTTTTGACGTGAAGCACTTCGAGGCAGTCTTTAACATTGGAAACCAGGTTATAATGGCTCAGGATAGCGCCTTTGGGAAAACCTGTAGTGCCGGATGTGTATATTATTACGGCCGCGTCATCGGGTGTAACCTTTTTTTCTTCGAAGGGCCCTCTTTTGAAAAGCGACCTGTAATTTATATCCCTGTCTTCCTTACTGCCTTTCCCTATGACAATAATCGCGGGCTTGCTGTCCATCTGCATAATAGCTTTTTTGACAACATCATAATATTTAATATCAGTTATAACCGCTTTGGCTTTAGAATCCGAAAGGATATACCTTATTTCATCAGCGACAAGGAAATTGTTGAGCGGCACGATACAGGCGGCCGTTTTAAGAATGCCGAAAAAGCTTATTACATATTCCGGGCAGTTTGCGGTAATCAGCGCTATCCTGTCCCCTTTTGAAAGGCCTACCTTGTCAGCCAGGCCTGAAGCAAATTCATCCGACAAGCGGTCAAGTTTCTTATAGGTGTACTTCCTTTTCCCGAACCTGTACGCGGTCCCGGAAATCAGCCCGCCGGCATTCCTGCGGGGAATATCGATAAGTGTCTCTATGCCTGTATTCACTCTCCGGGGCCTCCTCCGGCTTCAGGGATTGTTATTTCCTCCACATTGACCTTGGAGGTCGAAGCTTTTTTGATGACTTTTTTCTCTTCTCTTTCGCCAAATGTTATCTCCGCAACGGCATACTTGTAATTCTTGGTATAAGGGAATTCGAAAGCGTATGTATGTCCGCCTTTAAGCTGGTTACCGTTTATCCAGCTGCCGGAAACAACCTTGTCGTCGGCAGCCCCGTTATCCAGGACTTCCACCACCTTCATCTCACTGTCAAGAGTCGCAACCCTTAATTTAACCTCATGCCACCCCTTTGCTCTTATCCTGAATTTCACATACACCCGGTTGGATTCTCCGGGTTCTACCTTTTTCGAAATACTGCTTATTGTAAGCGCATCCGAACCGGAGGCTCCTTTTGAGTCTTCATCTTTATCGTCAAAACGGTTTTTTAAATCATCTAGGGTAACGACTTTCTTCTCCGAATATACATATTGACCCGAAACCAGGAAAAACAGCATAAAGATAATAACCAAACATGTTCTGCATCTCATAAGTTTGTCCTTTCAAATAATTGGCTGCATGCATTGATAAACTGACTGTAACTTTTAACGCTGTAATTTATCGAATCCCGGAAAAAAATCTCGAATGACGTGGATTTGGACAGAAAACACAGCATAAGGGACAATATCGCCACGTTGGATATATACACTATGACAAGCGACAGGACCACGCCCGGGCCCTGAAAATCCGTCTGTTCCTTTGTAAGGACATAAAGTGTGATAGTAAAATGGAAGGCCCACATAAAACCCACAAGAAAAGACATCAGTTTCCAGTAAGGTTTCATTTCAAAGAATATATCCAGGAACAGATACAGGAATATGACAAGAACACAATAAAGAGGGAAAAAATACGGGGCCAATTCTATGACAAAATTACTTTTTGTGACTTTTACGCTTCCCCCGTTTTTGTGCAGTTTGAAGCCTTTCACCTTCCCGCCGAACAGGAAAACCCATATGACGTGGACTAATTCATGGGTAAAGACATAAGTCCTTATTGGCTGCTGGAAAACAGCGTATATAAGCAGGTATGAAAAAAAACCGAAAATAAACGGCATCAGGCTGTAGACGTCGAAATAGGTGGAAACAGACTTGTATAAGGCTACCGACAGGCCGCAGGCAAGCGGAGTCAACGCCACCGCAAGCAGTATTTTCAGAAAAGAAAGACATATATTCTTAAACCAGGCCATTTTAAGCAAATATTCTATAATAACTTATTTAAAAAAAATAGTTTTTTATAATCTATTTTTTAATATATGATAACAAACAAATGAAAAAAATGTTTTTCGGGACTGCAGGATGGTCATATCCTGACTGGAAAGGGAAAGTTTATCCCCTGCAGGCTCCTGATAATTTCGACAGGCTGAGATATCTTTCGGATTTTGTGGATTTCATAGAAATCAATAGCTCCTTTTACAGTTATCCTTCCGTAATGAACGCGAACAGCTGGAGCAACTCCGTAAAAGACAAGAGCGGTTTCGTTTTTTCCGCAAAACTGCACAGGGATTTCACCCATAACATAAACTTCCCCGCGGAAGGGAGCGTATCCGCGGTAAAAAGATTCCTGGACGCGCTGAAAAACAACGGGAACTTTGCCTGCCTGCTTGCGCAATTCCCGTATTCTTTCCACTTCACAAAAGAAAACAGGTCAAGGGCCGGAAAAATATTCAAGGCTTTCCGCGGCTATAACGTTGTAACGGAAATAAGGCACAGTTCATGGAATTGCGGCGAGGCGGAATCGTTTCTTTATGAAAACAGCTCCGGCATAGCGACGATAGACCAGCCCGAGAGATCATTGAATATCAAGCCGAAATTCCATGACGGAAGCAGGATTCTTTACCTGCGGCTGCATGGAAGAAACAGAGAGAGTTGGTTCAACGAAAAATCCGGCAGGGATGAAAGGTACGATTACCTGTATTCAGAAGCAGAGTTGCGTCCGTTCGCTGACGGGTTGTCACACCCGGGTATATTGCGCGGATACGCCGTCGGCAATAACCATTATGAGGGGAAAGCCTTCGCGAATATCCTGCAGCTGAAATCGATGTTCCTTAAGTCAAAAACAAAATGCCCGCCCGTTATGCTTGAAAATTACGAAATGTTAACCCGCTATTGCTACGCGGATACTCCCGTTCAAAAAAAGCTTTTATAGTTTTCGCTCAGCGGCTTTTATATATCCTGAGGCTTTTTCGTTGCCGGGGTCTCTTTGCAACACTTCCTTAAACATTTCAATCGCTTTCCTGTAATTCTGCTTCCTGTATTCAAGCAAAGCTTCTTTATAAAGAGCGCCGGCATCTTTATCATCCGAAACAACTGCGGTTGAGCCAGCCGGTGTTTCGGCCTCTTCCTTTACAGCAACCGGAGGCGGTAACTGCTTGTTTTTCTTCTCTAACGCAATTTTCTCTTCCAGCGCTTTTTTCCTCTCTTTTTCCTTTTCCTCCCGCGCAAGTTCTTTTTCCCTCAGCTTCTCCTTTTTCGCTATTTTATCTTCGCACCTTTTGATATATCTCTTTGCCTTTTTATTCGAACTGTCCAGAGAAAGGATTTGCCCGAAGATCTCCTTAGCTTTCCCGTATTCACCGTCCCTGTAAGAGTTCACGCCTTCATCCATAAGCCTGGTTGTCTGAACCGGAAGCGTAACCTCTTCGGAAGTTTCTTCGGGCTCCGCTCCGCTTTTCTGCGCATCAAATGGCGTATCTGCGGCAATTATTTTTTCCTCAACTTCCCGCGCAGGGGCGCGTTCCGCCGCCGCTTCGCCGGACCCGGCGGTTTTTGCCGGTTCATCATGCTTTTCAACGTTTTCCGTTTCGATCTTCTCGTCGCATTTTACCGCATACCTCCGGGCTTTTTTGTTATCGGGGTCAAGCTTTAATATTCTGTCGAATTCAGACTTAGCCGCGCTGTAATTGCCGGATTGGTATTCCCTAACGCCGTTTTCATAACATTCGATTATAATTCCCCTTTTTTCCTCTTCGGTATACTTCTGCTTAGAAAGACAGTCTTTCTGCCATATAAAAACCACAAGAACAAGCAATAAATATTTACCGTTTCTTAAAATATTGCGCGGTTTTATCATTTTTATTTCCTTCCCTTTTTCCTTAACACAACTCTCTCAATGGATTTTCTGGGCCCCAACCTCGTAAGATTGATGATGAAAAGCTGCAACAATCTCCTGATAACTTTTATATCCTTTGTATCCCTGCGCTCCCACACCAGCCTGGAGTCAATTATTTTCCTGCTCAGCAACTGGATGCCCCTGGTGGATTTACCCACCACTTTCCAGGCCTTATTGGTAAACCGGACAAACACATCCTTTGATATAAGGTCTTTGATATACTTGTCTTTGCTGCAGAAATAGATCCTCATGGCAAAAGAGAAAATCAGATGGACAGGCGC
The DNA here is from genome assembly GCA_016933315.1 of Candidatus Auribacterota bacterium. Taxonomy (GTDB): domain Bacteria; phylum Auribacterota; class UBA6266; order UBA6266; family UBA6266; genus UBA6266. The sequence goes on along the minus strand of JAFGBE010000166.1, from coordinate 5,247 downwards.
TTTGCCCGTGTTCGCCATATACTGTCTTGCTGTTTCCAGGAAACTGTGCCCCGGGCTCACACTTCCGTTTGTCAGAATAAATGATTTTTCATCGACTATATGAGGGTTGTTCATCCTTTCAATAATATTTTCGGAATCCCTGATATGCTTTTCCCCCACATCTTTTACTGACGGCAGGATTTCATGAAAAACCATGTTTTTAATGAACTTTGAATAAAGCCTGTCTTTGCAGATTTCCGAAAAATTTTTAGCGTTAAGCAGGGTTTTAAGCAGGTAAATAAACGTAAGGGTTTCCTTGTAAACTTTATCCTTTATCTCGCAGTAATACGAGAGGTCATCCGTATAAAGGACATTCAAATACGGTTTGATGAAAGGTATATCCCTGGCAAGTTTCTTGGGGCCCTTAATTACCCACCGGTAAAAGGGTTCGGCTTCTACTATCAGGCGGTCGGAATAACCCATTTCTTTTTCAATATGCTGCGATTCCCCGAAAGGGAAGCCCATTACTATCCTGTCACATACGGTGGAAAGAAAAAAACAACTTGTATCCAGCCACTTAAGGAACCCGTCGCCGAGACACCAATATTTCGCGGTTTTAATGACAGCATTCCTCAGTAATTCCCCGTTATTGACGACATCTTCGCAGGGAAGAAGTATTATTCCCTTATCGCTGCTCCCCTTGAAATGTTTAAACCTCTTAAAAAGGAATGCGGTTATTTTACCGGCAATGTTTTCCGGCGGTTTTGCCGTTATTTCCTCATCGGAGCCGGCATGCCACTTGTCTGACTTATCGTCCGAGATTATAAACCTGATGTCATCCCTTTTATAAAGCTCCGAAAAATTCCTGTAATCAACGTAGGGATTTATCGATTCGGATATACAGTTAATTATTTCCTTTTTGTTGACACAGCCTGTTTTGGTATTTCCCCTGAGGACCAGGGTATACAGGTTGCTCTGGTTCTGAAGTTCCTTGACCCTTCCCGAGCGGTGCGGCTGTATGACTATTACGGAACCTGTCGGCTCTTTTTTGTTAAGCTCATGTACAATAGAGTCAAAAAAAGCCCTTATAAAATTGCTGTCACCAAATTGAAGAAAAACCTGTTTCATAATTTATAAATGATATCAAATCGTAATTTTATAGTCATCAACTAACTTGCAATTATACATAAAAAGCTATATACTGCCTTATCCATCACAGGAGGGCATTATGAAATACATTATTTTCTTGCTGGTTTTAATGTTTACTTTTTCATCCGCTTATTGCGCCGACAAATCCAGGGCAAAAAGAGAAAAAGAGGCGTCTCTACAGGAAAAAACCGCTACGGGAACCAACTTCGGCAGCAGCAAAATAAATGTCATCTCAAACAAAGACATACAGGATAAGGTTACGGATGCCTTAAAAAAAGCCGACATAGTCCCCGTTGAAGAATTAAGCATACTGGTAAAAGACAGCATTGTGTCTGTCAGCGGAAACGTTGATTCCCTGGAACAAAAAGACAAAATCCAGCAGACGATAATGTCTGTGCCGGGTGTCAGGGGATACAAAAGCAATTTAAAAATAAAGAAGTAAAAGCTATTTCCCGTTATACGCGCCGGTCGTGAGCTTGCCGCGGTATTGCTGTCCGGAGAATTTGTCTTCGGAAACGGCTTGGGTTATTTCTTTTGAACGCTCATCGATATCGGAATCCCTGATTATATAACCTTTGTTTCCATTTTGCGGATTTTGGTCCGGGTCAAATGTTTTGGCAGTAGTCTCCAGGACATTGCCGACGGCTTTAGTGGTTTCCACAACAAGGTTGCCGACGCTTTTCACGGATTCCGAAACCACGTTGTCATCGCAAAAAGCGCCCGTTACACAAAAAAACAGTGTTAAAATAGCCGATAAAACAATAGATTCAGATGTCATTGTTTCTTCTCCTTTATTCACCTTTATATTTTCCCGACAGGTTTTTCCTGGGTTCGCGCACAATTCCCAGTTTTCTGGTTTTCATATAAATCCATATAAATCCCTGACAAAAAAACTTATTTCTCTTTTCAGTCTCTTCCGCAGAGTTCCCTATAATTGCAGAACCTGCATATATTCATGTTATCCGTCATTTTAAATTCGGTTTTATCAAGAGGGATATTCTGTTCCACATCTTTACAATAAGCGTACATCGCCTCCGTTTCTTCCATGGCCTTATCCTCGAAGCGGGAGACATCATATTCATTGATAGCCGCTTTTATTTCATCGTATTCCTCGCCCAAATAAATAATATATGCGTCAACCTTATCCGCGTGAGGATAAAAGCCGAATTTCATCATGGCGTAATAAACATAGCCTACAAGCTGGTTCTCGTGTTTGTCCGAATCTTTCTTCCCTGTTTTCCAGTCAAGGACGACCAATTTAGAGTCTTTCGGGAAAAGAAAATCCACTTTAAGGTAGGCTTTAAGCCCGTTAACCCTGGTTTCGCCGAAATCCCCCGGCTCTATGATCCATTTATCGCTGTTTTTTAATCCCTCCGAAAAAACCCAGCTTTTCCAACTGCTGGACAGGAAAGATTTAAGGCAGGTCTCAACTTTCGGGTATAAGTCCGTAATGAGTATTTTTTCTTTCAGCCTATAATATGTTTCAAAAAATTTCTTTTTTTCAATCTGCTTTTCGCACTCCCGTCTTGAAAAATCCATGAATTTTTCAACATCGAGCTGTTCCTGCGTTTTCTTCAAACGGTTAAGAAGCACGGCAATCACATCATGCACAACATTCCCGATTTCAAGGGGAACACTGGTAAGATATTTCAGGAAATTTATCTTTGACTGGCTTATATCCCTGTCGTATTTGCCGTAATATTGGTAATAATACTGACGTTTGCACCTTTTGAATATATCGTATCTGCTTACAGACCAGCCTAAAACCGGGGTGAATTTATATTTACTTTGCTCTGGCATAATATCCGTCCGACTTTAAATGAATTCAATGGAATAGATATAACATATCGGGTACTCAAAGACAAACATGTTTTCTTGATTGGAACTTTTTAATGTTTTAAGATAAACTAATATGGTGGATTAATTGGAATACGGATGATGAAAATTACTTTTACGGGCAGTAACTTCAAAAAGACTATTCAGGTAAAAGCGAAGAAGCCTATCTTCAGGCTTCTTGAGGAAGAGAGGATAAGATTGTCTCCTCCTCCCATCGCCGCCATAATAGACAACTGCCTCTTCGACCTTGATTACAAGCTCAAAACAGATTCTGCCGTTGAACTTATCAGTTACAGGGACCGCGTGGGCGCTTCGGTTTACAGGCGCAGCCTTTCGTTCATACTTCACGCTTCGGTAAAATCGCTTTTCCCGAAAAGCCGCCTGGTAATAGGACAGTCCATATCAAACGGTTATTACTATGACTTTGAAGACCCGAAAATAAAAATGACGCAGGTCTCGCTTAAGAAGATTAAAAACAGGATGCACGAAATAATAAAGCAGAGGATTCCTTTTATCCATGAGCTCTACCCCAAACAATCGGCCATAAAACTTTTCGCGAAACTGGGGTACCCGCAGAAAGTAAAGCTTCTCGAAACCCTCAAAGGCTCCGACACGAGGATTGTAAGCTGCGCCGGGTTCTCCGACATATCCTACGGGCCCATGCTTCCCCATACCGGATTTGCCCGGACATTCGACCTTCAGTTATATAACAAAGGCTTTATACTTGTATTTCCCGACCCTGAAAAACCGGACCTGACGCCAAAAATTTTGCCTAACCCGTCCCTGTTCAAAACCTACATGGAAACAAAAGAATGGAATAAGATTATAGGAGTGAGAACGGTAAGCGACCTGAACAACATCTGTATCAACGGCGATATTTCAGAGGCAATAAAGGTAGCCGAAGCCCTTCATGAAAAAAAGATAATACAGATATGCGACAAGATCAAAAATAACAGAAAAATAAAAATCATACTTGTAGCGGGTCCATCCGCTTCCGGAAAAACAACGACGATAAAACGCCTTTCCATACAGCTTGCGGTAAACAACATTCATTCTATTCCAATTTCACTTGATGATTATTTTCTGGACAGGGAAAAATCGCCCCTGGACGAGAACGGCGAATATGATTTTGAAACACCCGGCGCCCTTGACATCAAATCATTCAACAAAGACATTGCCGACCTGCTCGCGGGCAAAAAAGCGATACTAAACAAATTCAGTTTCAGCGAGGGGAAACAGGTGGCGGGCACTCCCTGCCGGATTCCCAAAGGAAAAGACTTTGTAATAATAATAGAAGGGCTGCATGCTATTAACCCAAGGCTTCTGCCTGACATAGGCAAGGAGAAAAAACTAAAAATATATCTGAGCGCGCTAACCCAGCTTTGCATTGATGACCACAATCGGATATTCACGTCCGACACAAGGCTGCTTCGCCGCTTAATAAGGGATTGCATGTTCAGGGGTTACAGCGCCGCAGACACATTATCAAGGTGGTATTCGGTGCGAAAAGGCGAAGAACAATACATTTTCCCCTACCAGAACAGCGCGGATATAATCTTCAATTCCGCCCTAGTTTACGAACATGCCGTCTTAAAAATATTCGCCGAGAGATTTCTTCTTGAGGTTCGCTCTGACCGCAGGGAATACGTTGAAGCCACCAGGCTCCTGGACTTTCTGAATTTATTTGTAGCTATATCCCCGACAGAGACCCCTCCCGCGTCTGTCTTAAGGGAATTTATCGGAGGAAGCGCTTTCGCTTATTAAACAAATAAGGGGCGGTTTTCATTTCCGCCCCTTATTTTCAGTTTATACAACGCAAACTATTTAGCCAGCCTTATGTTATCAACGTAAACAACCTGAGGTTCAAGTTTAGCGGGCCTGTAAATCAATACATGCATTTTCTTTACCGAATTTTGGTCTCCAAGTTTCTGGTTATACTGCCAGTCGGTGGCCTTGCATTTGAAATCATTCTTGGTCATATCGAAAGTGACATTTTTATTCCAGCCCTGTGAAAGAGCCACACGCGGGGTTTCATAATACATCCACTCGGGGCCTGTATCGAACCCGAGGGCCACGGAATACCCGAAAGGATAAGGGCAATAGATATCCATTATTATTTTTGATCCTTCAAGATTTAAATAATCTTCGCGCGAAAAACCTACTTTCTCTCTCCAGTCTTCCGATTCCTCGATGATATCGACTTTAAGCGCGTTTTTGCCTTCGGTGACCTGGTCGGAACTTTTTGAAAGCTCAGCGCCGCCTGTATTTTCCCATTCCACAGGC
>JAFGBE010000165.1 GCA_016933315.1 Candidatus Auribacterota bacterium | reverse complement strand
CTGGGTTCCATTATCCAGATCTGCAGGGATAGGAGAGGGGAGCTGCTGCAGACAGAGACGCTTGACCAGCGCAGAGTCCTGATGACCTTTGACATGCCCATGAACGAGATAATAATAGATTTCCATGATAAGATAAAATCTGCGACAAGAGGTTTCGGTTCCATGGATTATGAGTTTGACGGATACAGGTCCTCCCATATAGTTAAGCTTGAGATCCTGGTTAACGGGGAACCGGTTGATGCTTTTTCCACTCTCGTGCATTCATCCAAAGCCGAAACAAAAGGAAGGCAGATAACCGAAAAATTGAAAGAACTCATACCTCAGCATCTTTTCCAGATACCGCTGCAGGCCTCGGTAGGGGGCAAGATAATCGCGCGCAGCAACATAAAAGCGCTAAGAAAAGATGTAATCGCGAAATGTTACGGCGGCGATATAACCAGGAAGAGAAAATTGCTTGAAAAACAGAAGGAAGGCAAAAAGAGGATGAAATTGGTCGGGAAGGTCAATATTCCGCAGCGGGCGTTCACCGCTGTGCTGAAAAACGATTAAAATAAAGGAGCCGGCGTGAAAAAAATCACAGAAGCAAAAAAATACCGCGATACAAAAAAAGCGTACAAATCGGTCAGGGAACTTATAAAAAGAGCGAAGAGAGAGAAAGACAATGACTGGTATCTGAATGCCAGGAAAACCATCTCTGAAGTCAAGGGCGCGTTAAAGGGAAAATATGATATTGACGCCGCATTGCAGAAAATATTACTGCTTGAGGACGAATTAGCAAGATACAAGAAAGGGGCTTTCAGGGAATTTATTGAATCGCTTTTATGGGCCGGAATACTTGCCCTGATTGTCCGGGGATTATTCCTGCAGCCTTTCAAGATACCGACCGGTTCCATGGAGCCGACGCTTCACGGGTCTTACAGTAACGGCGACAGGATTTTTGTTAACAAGATTATTTTCGGATTAAGATTGCCGTGGATCGCTTATGATAAAGAAAGGGAGCCTGTCCCTCTGCAGTTGAAATATTCTCCCGTGGTGATACCCGTAAGGGAGCCAGAAAGATGGGATATAGTCGTTTTCCAGACGAGAGGAATAGTCGGGCTCGACCAGCATAAGGATTATATAAAGAGGGTTGTAGGGCTTCCGGGTGAGACAATCGAGATTAAAGACGGGGACATATATGTAAACGGCAAGATCACTCCCAAGCCGGAGTATCTTAAGGGTATCTATTACAGGAACACGGATTTTTCGGCTTTTGACGGGGAATACGGCCAGGAAGGCCGCGCGGTCCAGATACCCGAAGATATGTATTATGTCCTGGGCGACAACAGCGCTAACAGCAAGGACAGCAGGTATTGGGGGTTTGTGCCGAGAGACAATATTCTCGGAAGGGCTTTTTTTGTATGGTGGCCCGTATCCCAAAGATGGGGATATTTAAGATAACCGTAACTCCGCTGAAAAATGGAAAAGAGAATATTAATAGTAGATAATGATCTTGAGATTATACATCTTCTGAGACTTCTGCTTGAATCCGAAGGTTATAATGTGTCTATTGCCCGGAGCGGGGAAGAGGCACTGAGCGAATTCAAGTTCAATGATACCTTTCCTGATGTGGTCTGCATGGATGTCATGATGTCTGATATCGACGGGTATAAGGTCTGCCATCAGATAAGAGAAAGCACGAAATTCAGCGATTACGTTCCCATAATTTTCATGACAGCGAAAGGGGACCTGGAGACAAAACTCAAAGGGTTTGAAGAGGGATGCGATGATTTCCTGGTTAAGCCTGTAGCGCCCCAGGAGTTGATAGCGCGGGTTAAGAACATGATAAGGATAAAAAAACTGCACGATGAGCTCAGGAAGAAAAATCTGGAACTTGCGGAAATGGCGATAAAAGACGAGCTGACGGGATTGTTCAACCTGAGGCATCTGAATTCATACCTCCGCCAGGAGATGAATAAGTCGCGGCGCTATTCGCTGTCACTGAGCTGCATCGGCATAGATGTGGATTTATTTAAGAAAGTGAATGACCAGTACGGGCATGCCGCGGGCGATTATGTGCTGCAAAAAGTCGCGGATATCATGGTTGAGTGTAAACGCTATAATGATGTGCTGTTCAGGCCTTCCGGCGATGAGTATATTATAATAGCGCCTGTTACTCCCGCGGCGGACGCGGAGAGGTTTGCCGAGAGGTTAAGAAAAGCCGTGGAAAGCCATATTTTTAAATACGAAGGGCACAACATAAACATTACAATAAGCGCCGGAATAGCCTCGTTTCCGGAGCATGAGGTGCGGGATGAAGAGGATTTGAGGAAGAAGACGGACAAGGCCCTGTATTTTTCAAAGCTCAGCGGAAGAAACAGCACAAGCGTGTATAATCCGGGGCTGGTAGGATAAATAACTGAATTTAAAATAAAGCGGCATTTGCAGGCTTCAGATAATATTATTCTGAAGCCTTTTTTTATTAAAAGACCGGGGGAGTCATACCTATAAAAACCCTGATATATTATCGGATGTTCTATTTTAATTCTAAGTTACGTAGGGCATAGTGCCATAATTCATATACGTTATCGTACGTTTTCTGGGAAAACAT
>JAFGBE010000164.1 GCA_016933315.1 Candidatus Auribacterota bacterium | reverse complement strand
GGGGTAAGCTGGGTGTCCTCAATCGAGTATTACCGTTTAATGAATGAAATGATAAGAGATGAACTCGGGGGCCTGCATTCCGCAAAAATCCTGATGTATTCTGTTGAATTCGGGGATATTTCAAAAGAAGAACGGCAGGCGGAGCGGGGAAACTGGGAGCCCATAAGAGAAACAATGATTGATGCCGCGCAAAGGCTTGAGCGGGGCGGAGCGGATTTTATCATAATATGCTCCAATACAATGAACTCGACGGCCGATGTAATTGCGGAAAACGTTAATATTCCCGTTCTTCATATTGCAGACGCGACCGGTAAGGCAATTAAGAAAAAGGGATTAAAAACCGTCGCGCTCCTTGGAACAAAATACACGATGGAACAGGGTTTCTATCATGATTATCTGGAGAATAAATACGGCCTCAAAGTGGTTACTCCGAATGAGGCGGAGCGGGATTATATCAATGCCGTTATTTTTGATGAACTATGTGCCGGGAAGTTCTACGATGAATCAAGGAAAGAATATGTCCGCATTATAAACCGCCTTGTGAATGAAGAAGGCGCGGAAGGCGTGATACTGGGATGTACCGAAATACCGTTATTGGTCAAGCAGGAAGATGTAACTGTGCCGGTTTTTGATACAACGAAAATACATTCAGAGGCGGCGGTAACATACGCACTGGAAGGGAAATAAAGATAGCGGGCAGCGTAGAGCGAACAGCGGACAGGAAAAAAGTAAAAAGGTAAAACGAAAAAGGTAAAACAGAGCACAAGTAAAATAAAAAGGGTTTCCCTGTGAAATATAGAATATTCTTATGTATCTCTGTGCTGTTTTTTGTAACTATCTCTATTTCACCGGCGGAAACAGTTTTAAAGGAAGCTTCTTTCATGCCTCAATGGCTGCCCCAGTCTCAGTTTGCCGGTTATTACGTTGCGTACGAGAAAGGCATATATAAGAAACACGGGCTGGACATTACCATTATACAGGGCGGGCCCGACACCCGGCCGGTGCAGATGCTGGAAGAAGGGGGCGTTGATTTTGTAACCCTGTGGCTTTCCACCGCCATAAGAGAGAATGATAGGGGAAAGAAAATAGTAAGCATAGCGCAGATGATACAGAAATCGGCGTTGATGCTTATCGCGAAGAAGTCGAGCGGGATATATAAGCCGGAAGATATCAATAATAAAAAGGTGAGCCTGTGGGGCGATATATTCCAGATACAGCCCCGCGAATTTTTTAAAAAGTTTAACCTTGATGTTACGGTTATTCCCCAGTCTTATTCCGTTAATTTGTTCCTGCGCGACGGTGTCGATGTCGCCTCGGCGATGTGGTATAACGAGTATCATACGATATTGAACTGCGGGTATGACCCCGGTGAGCTGACCACTTTTTTCTATTACGATTACGGCCTTAATTTTCCCGAGGACGGTCTTTATGTCATGGAAGATTATTTCGAGGAGAACCCGGAACTGTGCCGGTCTTTTGCGGAAGCTTCTCTTGAAGGCTGGGAATACGCGTTTGAACATCCGGAAGAGGCGCTTGATATCATAATAAAATATATGGAAGCGGCCCATATCCCCGCTAACAGGGTCCATCAGAAATGGATGCTTGAGAGGATGAAAGATTTAATGACTGACGGGAGTTCCGCGAAACCGAGCGGAAAATTATCGGAAAGCGATTATACGTACGTCTCGAATTGCCTTAAGCAAAGCGGCCTGGTAAATTGTGTACCCGGGTTCAGCGATTTTTATAAAGGCCCCGTTAAATGATAAAACGTAAAAGCATAGCCTTTAAACTTATAGTTTATATTCTTGTCAGCTGTTCGGCGCTGTTTCTCGGAATATTCTGGTATAACTATTTGTTTTCTAAAAAGATAATTACCGAGAATATATCCGAAAGCGCTAATAACCTGACGCGCGCCACGGTAAATGAGATTGATTCCATCCTCTACAGGATACAGAAAGTTCCCGAGCTGGTAGCGGCCGCGCTTGAGCGTGATTCTTTCGACAAAGACGAGCTGCTGAACATACTTTACGCCGCCATCGAGTGCAACCCCGAGATTTACGGCGGTTTGATTTCCTTCGAGCCGTACGCATTTGATTCCGAGTCGCTTTATTTTGCCCCTTATTATTACAAGAAAGACGGCAAGATGGAATTAACGTACCTGGGCGGCGAATCATACCAGTATTTTTATCTCGACTGGTACCAGATACCCAAAGAGCTTAAAAAACCCGCCTGGAGCGAGCCGTATTATGACGAAGGCGGAGGAAACATCCTGATGGCCACGTATTCAGTGCCGTTTTACCGGGAAGTTGACGGGCAGAGAAGGTTCATGGGCGTAGTAACGGCGGATGTTTCTCTGATGTGGCTGCAGGAAATGATAGCCTCGATTAAAATCGCGAAATCGGGATACGGTTTTCTTATATCCAGGAACGGGACGTTTGTGACGCATCCTTATAATAAACTGATTATGAACGAGACCATCTTCAGCGCGGCGGAGGAGTCGAATAACAAACAATTGCGTGAAATAGGCAGAAGCATGGTTAAGGGAGAGAGTAATTTTGTCTCATTTGTCAGTATGGTTAATGAGAAAGACTCATGGCTTTCATACGCGCCCCTGGCATCTTCGGGCTGGTCTCTCGGCGTGATATTTCCCCGCGGTGAACTCCTTTCCGATATCAACAGGCTTAACCGGGTGGTGTTACTGCTTGGATTTTTCGGTTCGGTTGTTCTTTTTGTGATCCTGCTATTTATAGCGGTGTCGATAACTCGCCCGATTAAAATCCTGGCCGATACGACGCGCGGCATCGGGAAAGGAAATCTCGATTTCGACCTTTCCGGGATTAAATCGCGGGACGAAGTGGGTATGCTTTCGGAGTCTTTTATGTATATGCGGGACTCATTGAAGAAATACATCCGCGAGCTTACCGAGACAACGGCGGTAAAAGAACGGATGCAGAGCGAACTGCGTATTGCCCATGATATCCAGATGGGGATTGTGCCGAAGATATTTCCGCCGTTTCCCGACAGGCCCGAGTTTGATATATACGCCATTCTCGAACCCGCGAAAGAGGTCGGCGGCGACTTTTACGATTTCTTTTTTATGGACGATGAGAAGTTCTGTTTTGTGGTGGGAGATGTTTCCGGCAAGGGTGTCCCCGCGTCCCTTCTCATGGCGATTACAAAGACCCTGATTAAGACGATGTCGAAAGGCGCGGCGGGGCCGAACGAGATTTTAAGCAGGGTGAATAAGGAAATCGCGCATGATAACGAATCCAGCATGTTTATAACGATAGCCTGCGGAATCCTAAACATAAAAACAGGCGAGCTCCTGTATTCAAGCGGCGGGCATCCGATGCCTCTGGTTATACGTTCCGGCGGAGATTGTGACTTCTTAAAAAGCGATACAGATATTGTTGTCGGCATTAAGGAAGACGCTGTTTACAGGAACAACAAGACACATCTTAACCCCGGGGACATTATCTGTTTATATACTGACGGAGTCACGGAAGCTATGAATAAGGAAGAGGAGTTGTTCAACGAAGCGCGGTTGAAAGAAGCGGTAAACGCCGCGCGCAGCGGCGCCATCAAGGAGATAGTTTTGGAGATCCGGCGCAAAATCAAAGAATTCTCCGAGGGGATGCCGCAGGCCGATGACATAACACTGCTTATTATTAAATATTCAGGCGTAAACGAGGGACGAAAAACGTAGGGCGTAAGACGGAAAATCCAAAACATCCCCCCTTGACTTTTTGTTAATATGTGGTAAAGTGTAGCTTACATAACAAAACGTTTCGATAAATGGGGGAAGAAGGCGTGGGAAAAGCGTATATCTTTGGTTTACTGCTTGGCGCGGCGATAGTTATGGCTTCCGGTCCTGCCCAGGCGGATTTGGTAAACCTGTTTAACTATAACGGCGGGGAATACCCGTCTTTTAACTGGATATGGAATCAGGTGGGGACAAATCATTCCGTTGAAATATGGAATGACGGCTCCACAGCAGAAAACTTCCTTAACAGCCGCCTTGTCCTGAACGTTGTCCTCCTGCTTGACGGAACACAGCTAAACTGGGATACGACCAATAAATGTTTTAGTGACGGCACGCGTACTGTTTCCCTGAGCAGTTATGACGGGGAGTTTGATAATACAAGCGGTTTGATACCCAATATGAGAACAGGTATATGGCCTTATTTTAATATGGGCGACCTTCTTGCCGGGGGAGCGCATTCTGCAAAGAATTTTGATGCTACCGGCTCTTTCTATCTGTACCTGGAAAGTGATACCATAGCGGATGTCCAGCCTGTTCCGGAACCTGCTTCTTTACTGCTGTTAGGCGCCGGCTTAATTGCCCTTCTTTTCCTCAGAAAGAATTAAAATCTGAGATAAACATTTAATTGTATTACCTGCGTCTGCGGCTTTTCCTTAACGAATTCCAGTTTCTGCTCTGGAATACTGTCTGGCTTCTGAACTTCTCGCGCGGAATCTCGGGATGTTCCGAAATCGGCAGGGCTGTCTTTATGATGTTTTCGATACTGCGTATTTCCTTGCCCTGTTCAGGGGTGGCGAATGAGATGGCGCGCCCTTCATGCCCGGCCCGCCCTGTGCGGCCTATCCTGTGCACGTAATTTTCGGCATCGTCCGGGATATCGTAATTTATGACAGTTTCTATTCCGACGACATCTATCCCTCTTGCCGCTATGTCGGTCGCGACAAGTATCCTGTATTTTCCTCTTTTAAAACCCTCAAGCGCTTCTCTCCGCTGGGCGAGTGTGCGGTCTGAATGTATCTCCGCTGAGTTATGGCCCATTCCTTTAATCAGGCGATTGATTTTGCCCGCCCCTCTTTTTGTACGCGCAAAAAGCAGAACCGAACCGCTGTACTGATTGAGCAGTTTACCCAGCAGTTCCTTCTTGGTTTCTTTTCTTACGATGAATAACTCCTGGATAATACGTTCCGCGGCAGTCCCTGATGGCGCGACTTCGATATGGACGGGAAGCTTCATATGCGCGGCTCCTATTGACATGATCGCGCCGGGTATCGTCGCCGAAAAGAGCATAGTCTGGCGGTTTTTCGGGACAAACTTAAGTATGCGTTCTATATCCGGCTTGAAACCCATATCCAGCATCCTGTCGGCTTCGTCGAGGATGAGGATTTCAACGTCGTTCAGACGCATTGTCTTCTGATGCATATGGTCGACAAGCCGCCCGGGTGTGGCGATAATAACACGCGGGTTCCTTTTGAGGTCATTCATCTGGGAGCGTATCGGAACACCTCCTATGATAACCGCAGTCTTTATGCCGAATAAGGGCGCTATTTTCCGGAAAGTCTCATTTACCTGCAGGGCTAATTCCCTTGTGGGAACGAGCACCAGGCACTTTCCCTTATTGGGGGAAAGACGCTGGACTACGGGTATGGCAAAAGCCAGTGTCTTGCCTGTGCCGGTTTGCGCCACCCCGATAATATCAGTGCCGTTTATAGCGATGGGGATGGCTTTATACTGGATGGGTGTCGGGTGAGTGAACTTCAGCCGGTCCAGCATCTCGAGTGTTTTCGGGGCAATGCCCAGCCCGTCAAAAGAAATATTTGTTCCCGCATTTTTCATCATAATATCTTAACTCCTTGTTTTCTTCTTATATCATATCCGCTGCGGCAAGTAAATCATTAGAAATCTTAGAGCTGCGGCGTCGGCCCGGTTATTCAGAAGGGCATAATGGTTAAGCAGTTTCGGAAAAAAAACAGGGACAGACACCTTTTTACGTG
>JAFGBE010000163.1 GCA_016933315.1 Candidatus Auribacterota bacterium | reverse complement strand
TTCATTAATGTCTTTTTGGAACATGAAGTTTTTTACGATGTTATTCTGGAGGTGCTTGATAAGGGCGATAAATATGCCGTTTCTGAAACACTCAGAGGTAAAAAAGTAATAATTGAGTTTGTGAGCGCCAATCCTACGGGTCCCCTGACGGTTGCCCACGGCAGGCAGGCTGCGGTAGGAGATGCATTGGCAAGGCTGCTTGCTAATTCGGGTTGCGAGATTTTCAGGGAATACTATCTCAATGACAGAGGCAGGCAGATAGAAGTTCTCGGCAAATCGCTGTATTCGAAATATATGGATCTTTGCGGCGGGGAATACCCTTTTCCCGATGACGGATACAAAGGTTCTTATATAGAAGATCTTGCAAAGAAACTTTATTCCGAAAAAGGGGCGGAGTTTTCCGAAATATCGGAAAAAACAATTGAGATTATGTGCGATTACGCTAAAACCAGCATCATGGGATGGATTAAAAAAGACCTTGCAGACTTCGGTGTCGAGTTTAATTCTTATTTCAGTGAAAAGTCTTTTTCAGAAACAGGGAAAGTCGAGGAGACGATAAAGTCGCTTGAAAAGAAGGGGCTCATTTATGAAAAAGACGGAGCCACCTGGTTCAACTCACGTAAATACGGCGACGATAAAGACAGGGTCATGGTTAAAAGCAGCGGTGAATGGACATATATAACACCCGATATCGCATACCATAAGGATAAGCTGGATAGAGGGTTCAACCTTTTGATAGATTTATGGGGGCCGGATCACCACGGTTATATTCCGCGTATGAAAGCGGCGATCCAGGCAATGGGATTCGGGGCAGACAGCCTTAAGATAGTGATAATCCAGCTGGCTACGCTTTACGAGGGGAAAAATAAACTTTCCATGTCGACACGACAGGGAGAATTTATCTCTCTTAGGGAAGTGATGGATGAAGTTGGTGTAGATGCGGCGAGATATTTCTTCCTGATGCTGAATACAGACAGTCATCTTGATTTTGACCTTGAGTTGGCCAAAAGGAAATCAGCGGAGAATCCCGTATATTATATCCAGTATACGCATGCCAGAATCTGCAGCATATTGGAAAAGTATAATGAGAAATTCGGCCACAGATATATTCCCGCAGCGGAACCCAAAATTCTGGAAGAGCTTACCAGCCAGGAGGAAAAAGACCTGATTAAGAAGGTTTCCGTATTTCCTTCAGTCACTGAGTTGGCGGCTTCTTTGCTTGAACCCCACAGGCTTCATGTATACCTGACAGAGTTGGCATCGCTGTTTCACAGCTACTATCATAAAGATTCGAAGAAATTCAGGGTTATAGGGGAAAGAGAAGATAATATTACCCTAGCCAGGATGGCGTTAGTCTCAGCCGTGAAAATCATTATAGCTTCGGGGCTGGGTCTTCTGGGCATTTCGGCGCCGGAGAGAATGTAGGATATTCTGATGAAGGTTAAGAATTTTCATGATATAGATTACAGGGAGATGTGCGATATACAGAGAAAGGAAGTCTCCGAAGTGATAAGCGGAGGAGAAAACCGGATTCTTTTCCCCGATTTTAATCATATAATGACGACAGGAAGGGATTTTAAAAAAACCGACCTTCTTGTGACGGATAATATTTTGAGTTCATTGGGAGTTAAAGTTTTTGCGGCTGACAGGGGCGGGAACATAACCTATCACGGCCCGGGGCAGATTGTCTGTTATCCTATTATTGATTTGAAACACTGGAAAAAGGATGTTGGCTTATTCATCCGCACCATAGAAAATGTCATTATGGCAGTGCTGTCTAAACTAGGGATTGCATCACTTAAAAAAAAACAGTTGACAGGAGTATGGGTTAAAGATAAAAAAATAGCATCGATTGGGATCGGGTTTTCGAAGTGGGTATCGTATCATGGCTTTTCGTTGAACGTGGAACCCGAGCTGTATTATTTCTCAATTATAAATCCATGCGGAATAAAGGATGCGGAATATACATCAATAAAAAAAGAAACAGGAAAAAACTTCAGCGTTGAATTGTTAAAGGGTTATATTATCGATGAGCTTGAATGCTGTTTCAACAAGGCTGCCGCCCTGGCTTATTAAGAAGATACACCGGAATGAAGTGTCTCTTGGTACTAAAGAAATTTTAAAGTCACTTGACCTGAACACTGTCTGCGAAAGCGCGCGTTGCCCCAATATGTGGGAATGTTTTTCAAAGCGCCGCGCTACCTTTATGATCCTTGGGAATATTTGCACAAGAAACTGCGCTTTTTGTTCTGTGAAAAAGGGTTTGCCTTCCCATGTAAAAAAATCGGAACCCTCTAATATAACCGAGGCGGTAGGCAGGTTGAATTTGAAGCATGTGGTTATAACATCTGTTACCAGGGATGACCTGAAGGACGGCGGAGCATCTCAGTTTGCCAGGACAGTCTATGAACTCAAAAAAGAATATTCGGATGTTGTCGTTGAAGTTTTGACGCCTGATTTCCGGGGCAATGCGGATTGCATAAAGATAGTTGCCGAATCCGGGCCGGATATATTTAACCATAATATTGAAACGGTGAACAAGCTATATAAGCGCGTGAGGCCTCAGGCTGATTATTACAGGTCATTGAATCTTTTGAAATTCATAAAGGATAATTATCCTGCTATATATACAAAATCGGGCTTAATGGTAGGGCTTGGCGAAAACAGGGATGAGCTCGAGGCGGCTTTAGACGATCTTATAACGCATAGCTGCGATATTTTGACAATAGGTCAGTATCTTTCCCCTTCCAGGACAAATATCCCGGTTGCCGAGTATGTCCACCCTGATGAATTTAAGCGTCTGGAAAAGGTTGCTTTTGAAAAAGGTTTTTTGTATGTTATGTCTGGCCCGTTTGTGCGCAGCTCTTACAACGCGGATCAGGTCTTCAATAAAAAATGCGATAAAGAGGAGGTATAATGTTATGGTTGAAGTTGTTGTCCCGGATCTGGGCGAGGATGTCGAAAAAGCGAAAATATCGTTCTGGCATTATGAAGAGGGTGATAAGGTAGAAAAGAACGATGACGTTGTTGAATTGACCACCGACAAAGCCACGTTTAACATACCGGCCCCCGAATCGGGTATAATAACCGAGCTATGTGTTGAAGAGGGCGAAGAGGTGGAAGTAGGGGAAGTAATAGCTTTCATAGATGAAGAAAACGAGGAGCTTGAACTATCGTCTGAAGACGAGGAAGAAGAAGATACTAACTTCTGATTATGAAAATACATCCAACTGCAATAATCGGTCAAAATGTTAAATTGGCGGAAGATGTTGAAATAGGTCCTTACTCGGTCATAGAAGGCGATATTGATATCGGCCGGAAGAATAAGGTATATCCGTTTGTCCATATTAAAGGCAAAGGAGCAATAGGGGAAGGCAATGAAATTCACACAGGTGCTGTCATAGGCGATATCCCTCAGGACATTAATTACGAGGGAGAAAAATCTTCATTTAAAATAGGCAGCAATAATAATATCCGCGAAATGGTCACTGTCAATGTGGGTTCTTCAGAAAAATCACCTACCGTAATCGGAAACAATAATTTTATTATGGCATGTGCTCATGTTGCGCATGACTGTGTGTTAGGCGACAATATTGTAATGGCTAACGCTACGCTGTTGGCGGGGCATGTCGTTATTTTTGACCAGGTTTTTATATCCGGAGGGGTTGTAATACATCAGTTTTGCAGGATAGGCAGATGCAGTATGATAAGTGGCAACAGCAGGATTTCAAAGGATGTGCCGCCGTTTATAATGGTTGCGGAGAGAAACGAGGTTTACGGCATCAACACTATTGGGATGAAAAGGAATTCGTATCCCCGGGAGACAATAAACGAAATAAAAGAGATATATAAGATATATTATAAAAAAGGAATAAACAAGCACAATGCCATCGATAAGATAAAATCAATCGGGTTTAAGACGTCCGAAGCAGGTGAATTTATAGAATTCATTCTCGGTTCCGAAAGAGGGGTCTGCTGATTATATTCAAAATATTCAAAAAAGGGCTGGAAATACCCAGCTCTTTTTTTTATGCTATTTAATATTATGAGTAGAGTGAAAGCGTATGAATAAGATTCTCTTATGCTATATTTCCCGCAGGTCCGGGCATCATAAGGCGGCTATTGTCCTGGAAAATGCGTTGAAGGCAGCAAACCGGGATCTTAAATTAAAAGTCGTTAATCCTTTTCATTACACAAATCCGCTGCTTTCCAAAATGACCTTAAAGACATATATGGGTCTGATCCGCAGGACACCTGAGATATGGGATTATCTTTATGATAACAGGAATGTAAAGGCTAAAACGGTTAAGATCAGGAATTTTTTCCATAAAATAAGCATGGCCAGGATAGATAAGCTGCTGAATGAATTTTATCCTGACATTGTGGTTTGTACCCAGGCTTTGCCGTGCTGTCTCTTTTCCCAATATAAGAAGGTAAAAGATAGAAACATAAAAGTTGCTGCGGTGATAACGGACTACGTAGTGCATTCTTATTGGATAAACGATGAGGTTGATATGTATTTTGTGCCGTCGCAGGAAGCTGCCGACCATCTTATCAATGGAGGTATTTCTCCAGCCCGCATATATGTGTCCGGTATACCTA
This sequence comes from Candidatus Auribacterota bacterium, assembly GCA_016933315.1. Classification (GTDB taxonomy): domain Bacteria; phylum Auribacterota; class UBA6266; order UBA6266; family UBA6266; genus UBA6266. The sequence continues at coordinate 574 of JAFGBE010000163.1, read as the reverse complement.
TTGACCTGAAATTCAGTGGTGATATGGAAGAATCCCGCGCAAAGATAAAACTGGGCTTGCCGTCATCCAGGCCATTGATAACTATTATGGGCGGCGGTTACGGCCTGGGTTCTCTCGAAGACGTGATAACGGAGTTATTTAATATTTCCAGCGAGGCGTTCCTGTTGGTTATAGCCGGGGGCAATGATAAGCTGTATGAAGCGCTTAACAGGGATTACGGCGGCAGGGAGAATATAAGGATAATAGGTTATACCGATGAAATAAATATTATAATGGAAGCTACTGATATATTAATATCAAAACCCGGGGGTATCACTTCGGCGGAAACCATGGCCAAAGGAATCCCTATGATTATCAATTCGCCGTTGCCGGGACAGGAAAGGTCAAATGCGAAGTACTTAAGTGATAAAAAAGCCGCATTGCTGTCAAGAGACGCGAGAGACGCCGGTGAGCTGGCAAGAAAGTTGCTCACAGGCGAAATTGATAAAAAATGCCTGATTGAGAACGCTTTGAGAATAGGGAATTTGAAAAGTGCCGAGATAATATCACAAAAGTTAAGTGAATTATGGTTAAG
>JAFGBE010000162.1 GCA_016933315.1 Candidatus Auribacterota bacterium | reverse complement strand
TAACCACAGATAGCACAGATAATCACAGATAAAACTTTTATTTTTATTACATAACTTGATTTCTTCTCTTTCTATTTTTACTATCTGTGCAAATCTGTGTATATCTGTGGTTCCAATTCTTTGTTTTGTCTTTTATTTTTCCTGTTTAAGTGTTAACTATTTAATACGAATGTTCCTTGTCGGGAAACTCGCCTTTGCGCACTTCATCCGCATACTTCTTTACGGCATTTTTTATCACGCCGCCGGCATCGGCGTAAACCTTTACAAATTTTGCTTTTTTCTTTTCATACAAACCCGTCAAATCACTGAAAACCATTATTTGGCCGTCGCAGAAAGGGCCGGCGCCTATCCCTATAACGGGAATATCAACCGAAGCTGACACTAATTTGCCCACCTCGGCCGGGACACATTCAAGCACGACAGAAAACGCGCCCGCATCCCTCAAAGCCGCAGCGTCTTTCATCAGAAATTCTATTTTCTCGGGCGTTTTCGCCTGTACTTTATACCCCCCGAGGACCAGCACATCCTGAGGAGTCAAGCCGACATGGCCCATTACGGGTATACCCCTGTCGACAAGCAGTTTCACCACGGAAGAGACCTCTCTGCCACCTTCTATTTTTACGGCCTGCGCTCCGGCTTCTTTTATAAACCGCCCCGCGTTATAAACAGTCGCCTCCATCGAAACATTAAACGACATAAAAGGCATATCCGCCACGACAAGAGAATCAAGCCCGGCTCTTACGACCGCTTTCGTATGATGCACCATCTCGTCAACCGTTACCGGAAGAGTATTATCGTAACCGAGGGCCACCATGGACAGGGAATCCCCCACCAGCACAATATCCGGCGCCGCCGCCCTGCACAGGGACGCAGTCGCCCAGTCATATGCGGTAACCGCAACGATTTTTTTTCCGAGAGCTTTCATCTTTTTGATATCTTCAGTATTCATGTCCCGCCCTATACTGTTTTTTCCGCAAACTGTCCCGAATCCTTAAGTTTTCCTATGTAATATTTAATTGTCTTTTTATAAACCGGATGCTTCAGGCGGCCGTTAAGCTCGCACAGGGGAAGCAGAACAAACAACCTTTTATGGAATGACGGATGGGGAATCTCAAGCGCCTTCCCTTTAATAATTTTATTCCCGTACAATATTATATCCATATCAATGACCCTGTCGCCTTTTGCCGACGGCTTTCTTCCCATATTTTTCTCTATTTTCTTGATTTCCCTTAAAAGAGCAAGCGGCTTGAGAACGGTTTTAACCTTTATGACAGAATTTAAAAAAAATTTTTTTGAAGTAATACAGACTGGACTTGTCTTATACAGCGACGATTGTGAAATAACACTGGCCTTATTTCCTGACTGCAGAAACTTTATTCCTTTTTCAATATTTGACTTTTTCTTCCCCAGATTAGAACCCAGGCCAATATAGACTTCAGCTTCTTTTTTCATGCAGCTTTCTGATTCTTTCAAGAGCTTCTATAATCCTGCCTTTATCTCTTGTAAGCGCAAACCTGACGTATCCTTCCCCATCCTCGCCGAAACCGTTACCGGGAGTGCACACTATATTGCATTCTTTAAGCAATACCATGGCCAGCTCGGAAGATGTATACCCCGGGGGGACTTTGAGCCATATATAAAAAGTCGCATCCGGCTTTCCCGCTTTCCAGCCTAAACTATTCAACCCTTCAACAAATATATCCCTTCTTTCCTGGTAAATCTTATTAAACCGTCTTGTATCCGATTCTCCCCTTTCAAGGGCTTCTATCCCGGCTAACTGGATTGCCTGGAATATGCCGGAATCGATATTGCTCTTTATTTTTCCGAGGCCTTTTATGATATCCGGGTTGCCTACGGCAAAACCGATTCGCCAGCCGGTCATGCAGAAAGTTTTGGACAGGGAGTGGAACTCTATGCCGACATCCTTCGCCCCGCCGGCCTGGAGAAAGCTGGGCTGCTTTTTCCCGTCGAAAAATATCTCCGTGTAAGCGGCATCATGGCATACTATAATATTGTTCTTTTTCGCAAACTCGACCGTATTCTCGAAAAAGCTCATATCACATGTCGCCGATGTCGGGTTATTGGGATAATTCAGGAACATAAGTTTCGCCTTTTTCAATTCCTGCGCATCGATATCATGATACACTGGCAAAAAAGAATTTTTTTCCAGCAAAGGCATGAAATAGGGGTCGCCTCCCGCAAAAACGGTGGATGAAAAATATACGGGGTAACCGGGCTCGGGTATAAGAACGACATCCCCGGGGTTCACAAAAGCAAGGGGTATATGGGCTATTCCTTCCTTGGAACCTATCAACGGAAGTACTTCTTCCTGGGGATCAAGGTCAATATCAAACCTTTTTTTATACCATGACGCTATAGCCTTTCTCAATTCCGGCATGCCGGCGTCAAGGGCATAATTATGGTTTTTCGGATCCTGTGCGGCTTTATACAATCTTTCTATCATGTGCGTCGGCGTGGGTATATCGGGATCCCCGACTCCCAGGTCTATGATATCTTTCCCTTCCTGGAGAAGTTTTCTTTTAATTTTATCTATCTCCGCAAATAAATACGGAGGGAGTTTTTTCAATCTCTCGGAATACCTGAATTTAAGAGCCATTTTAATCTCCTTATGAAAATCCCTGCTTGGGACATTTTCCCTATTTTCCGAAAAGAACATCTTTCATCGTGTAAAAACCAGAGGGCTTGCCTTTTAGCCATACTGCCGCCCTTATCGCGCCCCGGGCAAGTGTGTCGCGCGTATGGGCTGTATGTTTAACTTCTATTTTTTCTCCCGCGCCGCAATATATAACCGTATGCTCTCCTATGACATCTCCGGACCTAACGGCATGGATACCTATCTCGTCCTTATCTTTCTCTCCGCAGATACCCTCCCTGCCGAAAACAAACTTCATGTTTCTTCCCCTGCCGTCAAGAGCTTTTTTTATCGCTTCGGCAAAAGAAAGGGCGGTACCGGACGGGGAATCCTTTTTCATCTTATGATGGCTCTCTATAATCTCTATATCGTACTCCTCGCCAAGCATCAAAGCAATATCTCCCACAATCTGCAGCAGCAGGTTCACACCGACGCTCATATTGGATGAAAGCAAAACCGGTATAGTCTTGGCGCAAATCCGGATTTTTTTTCTGTCATCTTCCGTCAACCCAGTAGTCCCCATCACGACAGGAACCTTTCTGTCCGCCGCCGCCCGGACATTCGAGACAGCCGAATCTTTTGAGGAAAAATCTATAAGGACATCGGCGTTTTTGAGCGTGTTTTCAAGGGAATCGGAAATAATTACCCCGCTTTTGGAATGGCCGGCAATATCTCCCGCGTCCATCCCGATATTTTGATGAGCTTTAGCCTCGCACGCGCCGGCCAGTTCTACGCCACCCGTAGAAAGGACAAGAGATATTATCCTTTTTCCCATTCTTCCGGAAGCGCCGCATACAGCAATCTTAACCATCTTCATTTCCCTTCGTTTTTATTACAATAAACCGTATTGCTCAAGCTGTCTTTTGATCAGGGACCGTGATTTTTCAGTCGGGCTGACAAGAGGCAGCCTGAATTCCTCTTCAATCATCCCCTTCATCGCCATAGCCGTCTTTATAGGGATGGGATTGGTTTCGATAAACATAACTTTGCACAAGTCAAAAAGCTTGTAATGCAATTCCCTTGCGCTCTCAATATCACCCTCTTCCATCGCAGACGTAAGCTCTTTCATATCGGCAGGCACGATATTGGCTATCACCGAAATCACGCCTCTGCCGCCGATGGCCATTATAGGCATTGTCATCGAATCATCCCCCGACAGCACGGTTATACCGCAAAGCGACATGATTTTGGATATCTGGTCCATCTGTCCGCTGGCTTCTTTAATCGCTACGATATTACTCAATTCCGATAACCTGGCAACTGTCTCAGGCTCTATGGACACACCTGTCCTGCCGGGAACATTATAAATCACGATGGGAACAGGGACTTCATTCGCAATCGTTTTATAATGATAATACAAGCCTTCCTGCGTGGGTTTATTATAATAAGGAGTTATTACCAGCGCCGCATCGGCTCCGGCATCATAAGCGTGTCTGGTATATTCTATGGCTTCCTTTGTATTATTAGAACCCGTTCCGGCTATAACAGGAATCTTTTTCGCCGTTTCGCTTATCACTATTTCTATCACTCTCTTATGCTCTTCGGGGCTGAGAGTGGCCGATTCCCCCGTAGTACCGCAGGGCACTATCCCCGACGTGCCGTTCGTGATATGCATCTGCACAAGTTTTCTCAAAGACTCTTCGTCCAGCCGGCCGTTTTTAAACGGAGTCACTATGGCAACAAAAGACCCTTTAAACATTTTTACCCCCTGGAATATTTAATCTAACAGTATCCTCAAAACAATCTTCAGCAATTATATTCAGCAACATATATTAGCTTTGCGGGTCCGGTCATGTAAACATCTTTATATGCTCCGCCCGCCGTTTTAAAATCGACAATAATGCTGTCTCCGCTCTTTGTAATCACCTTCACAGGCGCCTTTACGTTTTTTTGCCTGTGTGAAATTATCGATGACGCTACAACGCCTGTCCCGCAGGCAAGCGTCTCAGCTTCAACGCCCCGCTCGTAGGTCCTGACTTTTATCAAATCCCCGGAGCATACCTCGACAAAATCCACGTTTGTCCCGGCCGGACTGAACTCAGCCGCATTCCTGATTTTTCTGCCGGTTCCTTCAACATCAGCCTGCTCCGCTTTTTCCACAAACAATACAGCATGGGGAACACCTGTATTGACAAAATCAAGCCCTATCCCACCGATGGAAAGACCCGCCTTCAGGTCACAAGGGTCGCTCATCTTTATCTTTATCATATCCCCTTCAACGGAAGCAGACAGTATTCCCGCCATGGTCTCTATTTTCATTTTTCTGCCGGATATCTTATTATCGTAGGCAAACTTTGCTATACACCTGGCGCCGTTGCCGCACATCTCGGCCTCGCCCCCGTCAGGATTGAATATTCTCATTCTGAAATCCGCTTTGGCAGAACCCTGGAGCAGTATAACACCGTCTGCGCCTATGGATTTTTTGCGGACGCACATTTTAACCACAAGAGAATTTTCCGGCACAGGAAATATTTTTTCCCGGTCATCCACCACTATAAAATCGTTGCCCGCGCCTTCCATCTTGGAAAATCTCATACGCATATATAAAACACCTTCTCTTAAATATTCGGGTTGTCCAGACGCGTCAAGTCGAGGTATTCTTCCCTTTTCCTGATCATTATATCTTCATTCCCGTCCACCAGGACTTCTGCCGCCCTCGGCCTGGAATTATAATTACTGCTCATAACAGCGCCATAGGCCCCGGCGCTGAAGACACAGAGATAATCATCCTGCGAAACACGGCCGATTTCCCTGTCTTTTGCGATAAAGTCGCCTGATTCGCAAACAGGTCCGACCACATCACAAAGAACACTGCTTTTATCACGCTTGCTCACGGGCTCTATCCTGTGATATGCGCCGTAAAGGCTGGGCCTTATAAGGTCATTCATCCCGGCATCAACTATAACAAAATTTTTCTCCGCCGATTTTTTCAGGTATTGCACCTGCGTAAGCAGTACGCCGCTGTTACCGGAAATATACCTTCCGGGCTCAATTATCAATTTCATCCCCAGGGATTTTATCTCTTTAATCACAGCTTCTGCGAAAGCCGGCACATCAAAAGGCTTTTCATCCTTATATACGATGCCCATCCCCCCTCCGATATCCATATAGCTCAGGGGGATAATATCTTTTTTAATTCTTTCAGCCAGCCGGGCGATCTTTCCGACAGCAGTTACATACGGCTCAATCTCGGTTATCTGGGAACCGATATGCATCTGAATGCCTTTAACCGCCAGGTTCTTAAGGCCGGCGACTTTCTTATACAGGTCATAACCTCTCTCTATATCAACGCCGAATTTATTCTCGCTTTTTCCCGTTGTTATATATTTATGGGTCTTGGGATCGACATCGGGATTAATCCTTATGGCAATTCCGGCTTCGACTCCCAAATCGCCGGCGACTGAATTAATCCTCTCCGCTTCCTGCTCCGATTCGACATTAAACATCAGTATGTTCTGTTCAAGGGCATATTCTATCTCGTCATTGGTTTTGCCCACGCCGGCAAAAACGACTTTTGACATGTCCGCATTAATTTCTTCGATCCTGAACAATTCGCCGCCGGACACGATATCAAAACCGCTCCCCTTTTCTTTTAGGACCCTGAGCACACCGAGATTCGAGCATGATTTAACCGAGAAACATATCAAATGGTCGATTTTCCTGAACGCATCCGACAAACGGTCAAATCCGCCGCTGATAGCTTTCCTGCTATAAACATACAGAGGGGTGCCGTATTTTTCTATAAGGTCTTTTGCCCTGACATCTTCACAGAACAGTTCGCCGCCGCGATATTCAAAATCATTCATTTCCGCTTATCTCCATCACCAGGCTCAGGATCCTTCTCCTTAAATCATCATCCGTGTGAGCCTGGATAAAAAGCTCAATATTATTCTTCAGGTTCTCAGCCGGAGCGTAGTTAAAAGCGCTGTCTTCGTCATCGAGGCTTTTAAGGATATCATGCTTCTGCAAATCCTTGATCGCTCTGTAAACCTCAAGCTTATCGGCGCCTATTTTCCTGGCTATTTCGCCGGGCGCTTCAATCGAACTCCGGTTACGGTAAAAATGGATAAAAACTTCCAGGTGAACAAGGGACTTAATCGCATGTCTTATAAACCAGACAACATGCTCATCAAGTCTGTATTTCTCAGCCAGGCTTTTTTCCGTAATGTTTTGACGACGGAAAAATCCCATAGATTCTACCCGCTTTTTTTAAGCCATTTCCTGATTTCTTTTTTAACTCCGACAGGTGCTGTGCCTCCTTGAGATTTTTTGTTCGCCACAGAGTTTTTTATATCCAGAACAGCCAGCGAATCAGATTCAAACTTATCCGAAAAACCGCGCAGTTCCTCAATCGTGATTTCCAGCGGATTCCTGGATGCCACTTCAGATAACATCATTTTCCCTATAATGTGATGCGCATCCCTGAAAGGCACGCCTTTGGTGACAAGGTATTCGGCAAGGTCTGTTGCCAGAAGACCGAAATTTGAACCCAGCAGCTCATTCAACACCTTCTTGTTCAACTCAATCCCCCGCACTAAGCCGGCCATAATTTCCAGGCAGGACGATATAGTGTCAATTGAATCAAACAACGGTTTTTTATCTTCCTGCATATCCCTGTTATAAGTCATCGGCAAAGCTTTCATCGTCACAAGAACAGATACAAGGTTGCCTATCATGCCTCCGGCTTTACCCCGTACGATCTCCGCAACATCAGGATTTTTCTTGTTGGGCATCATACTTGAGCCTGTGCAGAAATCCTCCGGAAGACTAATAATATTCACAGCTGACGAAGAATAAAATACCATATCTTCGCACAGCCGGCTTAAGTGTATGCCGGTCAGCGAGATGGCTGAGAGCATTTCAATGATATAATCCCTGTCCGCAACCGCATCCATGCTGTTCCGGCTCACCTTTGAAAAGCCGAGTTTTTTGGCGACATAATCCCTGTCAATCGGCAGGCTTGTGCCCGCTAATGCACATGAACCCAGGGGCATCTCGTCCAAACGGCTAAAAAGGCCTTCCATCCTTTCCTTATCCCTCTCAAACATATATATGAAAGAAAGCAGGTAATGGCCGAAAGTTACGGGCATCGCCAGCTGCATATGTGTCATTCCGGGGAAAACAGTATCCGCATAAACATACGCCTTTTCCGCTACCTTTTCCTGCAAAACCCCGATAAGCGAGATTATCTGTTTTGCGGCATCTTTCAAATACATTTTCATATCCAGAGCAACCTGGTCGTTCCTGCTCCTTGCCGTGTGGAGTTTTTTGGCGGCTTCTCCTATTTTCCCGGTCAATGCCCTTTCTATAGCCATATGTATGTCTTCATCGGAAACTGAAAACCTGAAATCGCATTTCTCGATATCCGCTCCGATCTTTTTCAGCCCGCCGATTATCCTTGCGCTGTCTTTCCGGGAGATTATGCCGGTTTTAGCAAGCATTTCGGCATGGGCAATACTTCCTTTAATATCATATTTGTATAACCTGATATCCACAGAGAGAGATTCGGTGAAATGCTCCACACTGGAATTTGTGGGCTTGGAAAACCTGCCGCCCCACAATTTTTTCTTATTTTTTTCCATGTTTTTTCCCATCCAGAATTTTTTTAATCCTCATCCTCAATCCGTTAATCTTTATAAAACCGCCGGCGTCCTTCTGGTCGTATACGCTGTCTTTCTCGAAAGTGGCAAAATCCTCGCTGTAAAGAGAAAATGCGGATTTCCTCCCGGTAATGATACAATTTCCCTTGTACAGCTTTAACCTGACTGTTCCGGATACTTTTTCCTGCGTCTCATTAACCGTGTTCCTCAGTAGGCTCATCTCAGGGGAAAACCAATAACCATTATACACGAGTTCGGCGTATTTGAGTGCAAGAGAGTTTTTGAGATGCTGAACCTCCCTGTCAAGGGTCATCGATTCCATGGCGATATGGGCTTCCCTAAGTATTGTCCCGCCCGGGGTTTCATAGACTCCCCTGGATTTCATCCCGACATACCTGTTTTCGACCATATCCACCCTTCCTATGCCGTTGGAGCCTCCCATTTCATTCATATGCTGCAGCAGTACTGCGGGGCTCATTTTCCTGCCGTCAACAGCCACAGGAACGCCTTTTTCAAAACTGATTTCAACATAGACCGGCTTGTCCGGCGCACTTTCGGGGCTGCAGCTCATAACAAACATATCCTCCGGCGGCTCCATCCAGGGGTCTTCCAGTATGCCTCCCTCAAAACTTATGTGAAGGAGGTTCCTGTCGGAGCTATAAGGTTTCTGCTTTGACACCGGAACCGGGATTTTTTTCTTCTTCGCATAATCGAGCAAATCCGTCCTTGACTTGAAATCCCATTCCCTCCACGGAGCAATTACCTTAAGTCCGGGCGCAAGCGCCGCATATGTAAGCTCAAACCTTACCTGGTCATTGCCTTTACCCGTAGCTCCGTGAGACACCGCCTTAGCATTTTCAGCCAAAGCGATCTCAACCTGCTTCTTCGCTATCAGCGGCCTGGCTATCGATGTCCCCAATAAATACTTATCTTCATAAACGGCATTGGCTTTCAGCATTTCAAAGACATAATCGCGCGCAAACTCCTCCTTAAGGTCTTCCACATAAACCTTTGAAGCCCCTGTGGCTTTTGCTTTTTTTTCAATCTGGTCCAGTTCTTTTCCCTGGCCCAGCTCAGCGGCAAAAGCGATAACCTCATAACCCTTTTCTTCTTTCAGCCATTTTAATATCACCGAAGTGTCCAACCCTCCGGAATATGCAAGAACGACTTTTTCCATAAGATACTCCCATCCCCAAGCTAAGATATGCTTTTCAAAACTTCGTCAGTTATATCGATTGCCATATCAATTTCCGACTTTTTAACTGTCATCGACGGAACAAACCTTAACACATTACCCGATGTGCAATTTATTATAAGATTTTTCTTAAGGCATTCATTGAATATCCCGCCGCCATCAATACTCAATTCCATTCCCAGCATCAATCCTATGCCCCTCACTTCCCTGATGAAAGGGTACCTGGATTTCAGGCTTTCAAGTTTTTTTCTCAGGTAATTACCCTTTTCGGCTGTCTTGTCGAGAAAACCTTCTTTCCCTATGACTTCAAAAACAGCAAGCGCCGCCGCGCAGGCAAGCGGGTTACCTCCGAATGTAGACGCATGGTTCCCCGGTTCCAGGACATCGCATGCTTTCCCGCCGGCAACAGCAGCTCCTATGGGAATGCCTCCCCCAAGCGTTTTAGCCAAGGTCATAACATCCGGTTCAACATCATAATGCTGGTAAGCGAACATCCTGCCGGTCCTGCCCATACCGGTCTGTATCTCGTCCAATATCAAAAGCATATCATGTTTATCGCACAAGCCTTTTACATACATGAGATAATCCTTGCCGGAAACATTGATTCCGCCCTCACCCTGTATGGGCTCAAGCATTACCGCAACCGTTTTACCGGTAACCGCCTTTGCCAGCTCGTCCTTATTGCCGAACTCTACATATTTAAAGCCGGGAACGAGCGGTTCAAAACCCTTATGGTATTTTTCCTGGCCTGTAGCCGTCACGGCCGCAAGAGTCCGGCCGTGAAACGATTTTTTCATCGTTATTATTTCATACCTTCCCGTCGTGCTCCCGTATTTCCTCGCAATTTTAAAAGCGGTTTCATTGGCTTCAGCGCCGCTGTTACAGAAAAAACATTTCCCCCTGAAGGAATTTTCTATTATCTTCTTCGCCAGCAGCGGCTGAAGTTCCGTCATAAAGTTATTGGGCATATGGATAAGTGTGGACGCCTGTTTCCTGATGGCCCTGGCCACCTCCGCATTACAGTGCCCCAGCCCGCTGACAGCCCAACCCGGGAAAAAATCAAGGTACTTCCTGCCGTTTATATCCCAGACCCACGAACCTTTGCCTTTAACGATGACAATAGGGTTCCACGCATATGTCTTCATAACATACGTATTGTAAAGCTCAATAATATTCTCAGCTGAATTCTGCATCCGTCACCTCATATGATGATTTCAGTTCCTATTCCTTTGTCGGTAAAAATTTCAAGCAAAAGGGAATGCTGGATTTTAACGTCTATTATATGCGTCTTATGGACCCCCTCTTTTACGGCATGAATACAGGAATCCACCTTGGGCAGCATCCCGCCTGTTATGACTTTGCTCTTTTTCAACTTTTCTATCTCCCTCACATTAATGGAAGGGATCAGGTATTCTTCTTCGCCCCTGTTAACCATTATGCCTTTCACATTTGTCAAAAACACAAGTTTTTCCGCCTTGAGCGCCGCCGCAATTTCCGCCGCGGCATGGTCGGCATTTATGTTGAAGATTTCCCCTTTCTTCCCGTATCCAAGAGGCGCGATGACAGGAATAACGCCCGCGTCGCAGATCTTTATGATCTTCGCGGGGTTTACCTTTTTCACCTCGCCCACATAGCCTAAATCTATTTCCTTATCCGGATTTTCGGGGTCGAAAAACCTTTTTTTTGCGGCGTTTACTATCCTGTCCCTGTTTCCCGAAACCGGTTTTGCCCGGCCTCCGAATTTTTTTACTGAATTAACCAGCTCCCTGTTCACCGAGCCGAACAATGTTTTTTCCACGATTCTGATAGTTTCAATGTCCGTAACCCTGAGCCCGTTGGAAAAGACCGGCTCCTTCCCGGCCTTTTTCATCTCTTCCGATATTGCGCTGCCGCCCCCATGCACCAGGACAGGCTTCATTCCGACAAGCTCCATAAAAACAATATCCCTCAACACATTGTCGTTTATGGCTTTATCGGACATGGCATTCCCGCCGAATTTTATGACAACAACCTTGTCCCTGAAGCGCTGGATGTAGGGCATCGCTTCTATAAGAACAGCCGCTTTTGAAATAGCTTTTTCCAAAAAAAACTCCTAAATATTGATTTCTATATACCTTCTGCCTATATCACATGTCAGAATTTCTTCCTGACAGCTGCCCAGGGAAAGGTCTATCAAAATATCGACTTCCCTCTGTTTCATATACGTTTTCAGCAAATGCTCGGAATCATCTACTGCAACGCCTCCCTTAACAGCTTCGATATCCCCGAATTTAACGCTTATTTTATCCGCGGATATAGAGGCGCCCGAATAACCCAGCGCATCCATAAGCCTGCCCCAGTTCGGATTCTGCCCGTACAGGGCCACCTTGAACAGGATGGAATTTGATACGGCCCTGGCCGCAAGCGACGCATCTTTCCTGGTTTTTGCCCCGGTTACCTTGATTTTAACGAATTTTGTAGCCCCTTCCCCGTCCCTGACTATCATCTCCGCAAGCGCCAGGCATATCTTGTTAAAAGCCTCTCTGAACATTTTTTCATCGGCGGAATTCGGCCTGACTTCGACTTCCGAAAGCCCGTTAGCCATGGCAATAACAGAATCATTCGTGCTCATATCGCCGTCTATATTGATTTTGTTAAAGGACATTTCAACGGCGTCCGTCAGAATCTTTTTCATCTGGACGGCAGTTATTCTCGCATCGGTGGTAATCAAAGCAAGCATAGTAGCCATATTCGGATTTATCATGCCGGCGCCTTTCGCCATGGCCCCGATCCTTACTTTGCCGCTGTTTAAGGTCAATTCATAAGCCAGTTGTTTTTCCCTTGTATCGGTAGTCATTATCGCTTCAGCCGCATAGTGGCCGCCTTCAGAGGATATTTTCTTTGAAAGATATTTTAATCCTCTTTTTATCGTTTCAACCGGAAGAGGAACCCCTATCTTGCCTGTAGAACACATCGCGACCATATTTTTTTTCAAACCGAGAATATTAGCGACCTCTTCGGTCACTTCATCGGCATTTTTATATCCCTGCTGCCCTGTACAGGCATTGGCAACCCCGCTGTTGATGACAACCGCCCTCAGCCTGCCGTTCCTGAGGCGCAGCCTGGACAACAATACAGGAGCCGCGGGAAGGGTATTCGTAGTGAACAAGCCCTTTGCAATAGTCTCTTCCGCATCGGAATATATTATGGCCAGATCTTTTTTGCCGCTCCTCTTAATGCCGCAATGTCCGCCGGCAGCTTTGAACCCCTTGGGAGTGGTTATACTCCCCTGGGGTATATTCCTGATAAAAGACTCACTCATTAAATTAATCCTTCTTTCTGGTCAAAGCCAAACATAATGTTCATATTCTGCACGGCCTGACCGGCTGCCCCTTTAAGCAGGTTATCCACTGTGGATACGATTACCAGCTTCCCCGATTCGGCATTATAACCAAACCCTATGTCACAGAAATTATTCGCGCTGATATCTTTCGTGCGGGGAAGTTTCTTCTCCGGATAAACCCTTACAAAGGGACTTTTCTCATAAAAGTCCGTATATATATCAACTACTTCTTTCAGTTTTATTCCCTTTCCGACATCAGCATATATGGTGCTTAAAATCCCCCGGGATGAAGGAACAACATGAGGCGTAAAAAGGACATTTGTTTTCCTGCCCGAAATCCTGGCCAATTCCTGGACCATTTCCGGGGTGTGCTGGTGTTGCCCTATTTTATAGGCCCAAACGCTCCCGTCACATTCCGGAAAATGGAAACTGAGGGTGGCCTTCCTGCCGGCCCCCATAATCCCGGTCTTGGAATCGACTATGAAATTATCAGAGCCGCTGAGATTGCTTTTCAGCAGCGGCGCCAGACCCAGGATCACGCTTGTCGGATAACAGCCGGGATTGGCAATAAGCGCCGCAGCCTTAATCTCTTTCTCATACAATTCCGGTAACCCGTAAACGGCTTTCTGAATATTCCCTTCATCGGCATGTTTACAGCCGTACCACTTTTCATAATCGCCGGGTTTTTTAAGCCTGTAATCTGCGCTCAGGTCTATAACCTTTTTGCCCTGTTCCAGGAAAAAAGGCGCAAATTTCATGCTTATCGTATGGGGAAGCGCCAGGAAAACGACATCGGCGTCCGCGGCAGCGGCTTCCTTTTCAAAAGGATAGCACTTAATATGGGCGACGTGCTTTAACTCGGGAAATTCATCGTCAATAAATACTTCCTGCTCTATCTTGGCGGTCAAAGACACGATTTTTGCGCCTTTATGCCTCGTGAGGATCTTTACTATCTCCTCACCCGTATACCCCGTAGCCCCTACTATCGAAGCCTTAACCATAACTGTCTCCTTTAAAATACCTTAATGTGTTTAAAATGTATTCGATTATATTTTACTGCAACAAAAGTGTCAAACGTTTCTAATGTAAAGTTTTATAAACAATGGATAAAAAAAAAGGGCAGAGGTAAGTCCTCTGCCCTGATAAGCACATAATATTAACGTTTTGAGAACTGGAACCTCTTCCTTGCGCCGGCCCGGCCGTATTTTTTTCTTTCCTTCTTTCGGTCGTCCCTTGTAAGATGACCTTCTTCTTTCAGGCGGCCCCTGAGATTAATGTCCGCCCTGACAAGAGCCCTGGCTATACCATGTCTGATAGCCCCGGCCTGGCCCGCAACTCCGCCGCCTTTAACTCTTACTATTACATCATATTTCCCCATATTATTTGTATCCAATAAAGGCCTCTCGACAAGCCTGATTAAATTTTCCATATTAAAATACGTCTTTAAAGGTTTCTCGTTAACCTCAACCTTCCCCTTTCCCAGCATCATGCGCACCTGGGCAACAGAGGTCTTCCGCCTTCCTATAGCTCTATATTCTTCAATCATCGCCTATTTAACTCCTAGATTCAGATTTTCCGGCTGCTGGGCTGCGTGAGGATGTTCACAGCCGGCGTACACCTTAAGCTTTTTTATAATAGCGCTGCTCAGTTTGTTCTTCGGCAGCATGCCTTTAACCGCATGGAGAATAACCGTTTCCGGTTTCTTTTCCATAACTTTTCTAAACGGTACGATTTTCTGCCCGCCCTGATATTCGCTCTTCGAAATATAGACTTTCTGCTCTTTCTTCCTGCCGGTCAGCTTGATTTTCTCGGCATTGATTACCACAACAAAAGCACCTGTATCGGCATGGGGCTCAAAAGTGGGCTTATCCTTCCCCCTCAGTATATCGGCTATCCTGGTAGCCATTCTTCCCAGGACCTGCCCTTCCGCATTTACCAGGTACCACTTCTTGCTGCTTTCCTTGCTTTTCTTTTTCATAATATCCCGTTCCGCAATAATAATTCTCTCAACTTAAAAAACAGACGCATAATTTAACATACGCATAATATCATGTCAACACTAAATTTTATCTGTTTTAACGCGGCCTGAGGTACGGTTTTTCTTTATGATTTTTTCCTCTTTCCGTAACCCGGGCTGTTGTGGTTCCTGCTGATGATTTCCTGTTCAGCCAGGTTGTCCTCCGAACCGGTAATTGCGACGCTTGTCCTGTAAGCTCCGTTAAAGATATTGAATATTACGCCTGCTATCACGGAATGTTCGCCGCTTTCCACAACAGCAGGAGGCACTTCCGTAAACGTTCCGACAAACAGGCAGCCGTAAAAAACAATTCCCATCATCAATGCCCTTTTCAGACATCCCACCACCGCTCCCCCGTATTTCTCAAAGTTATCCACAAACCGCATCTGGAGAACCGAATGGAAGAATTTTTGTATTAGGATACTGATAAAAATTATCAGGGTGCATATGGCCCCGAAAGCGACAAAGCCGGAAAGCCTTTCTCCTATAGGTATCATATTGTCTATCCTTCCGCCGACATCCTTATAGAAATGCAGCGCCAGGATACCGGCCGAAACAAAACCGATGAGCGAGATGATTCCGGCGGAAAAACCTTTTTGCATGCCCTTCTTTGCGCCGTGCAAAATTATTATAAGTAAAATTATATCAAGCCAGTTAAAAAACATGGTTTTTACTCCGCACCAATATGATTTTTTAAGCTTTTTTCGGAAAGACATTGAAGAATAATTTTAATTTCGACGGATACTAACACCTTGCTCTTTCGGTGTCAAGAAATTACGGGAAAAATATTATTTATCGACGTGAAAAAGGTTGTATTGCAGAATCAGGGCTTAAGAACATAATATACTTTATTCTCAAATCTTTTTTCTTCCACTTTCCTTAATTTTATAAGTCCTTCAATCACTTTCGCCGCAGCGAATTT
>JAFGBE010000161.1 GCA_016933315.1 Candidatus Auribacterota bacterium | reverse complement strand
CGTCCTTCTGCCCCGTCAACTGCTGGAACAGGCTTTTTATCTGGTCAGTCATATGGTTAAAACTCACTGCCAGGTCTTTCAATTCATCATCCCTGTCCAGGATCACTTTTGAGCTGAAATCGCCCGAAGCGACCCGGCCCGCCGCGCGGCACAATTCTTTCACGGGTTTGACTATCCTTGCTGAAAATATCGAACTGAAAACAAGAGCGATCAAACCGATAAGCAAAGTCACCTCTATTGTTTTTTTCCTTAAATTAGCCAGGATGCCTTTGATGTCTTTAAGAAACAGGCTCGCCCTTATTGCGGCGATGACCTCGCCCTTTTCCTCCACGGGGACAGCTACATACAGCATTTCCTCTTTGACGGTCGAACTGAACCGCATGGATGTTCCCTCCCTGCCTTTCAGCGCTCTTTTCAGCTCAGGCCTGTCCCTGTGGTTTTCCATGGAGGAAGGGTCTTCCTCCGAATCTGCGAGCACAACGCCATTGTTGTCAATAACCGTAATCCTGGTAGCGATTTTCGGGGATAATTCCTTTACTATGCGGTTTAATTCCTTTTCGCGCTTTGATTTTACAAGTGTTGAAACCTTATCTTCGAGCGAAATGCAGATTTTCCCGAGGTCTGCAGTGAGTGTGTCTATGTAATTCTTTTTGGCAATCCGGAAAGAAATAAAAAGCATCAGGAACGAGAACAGGGCAATAAGCGCGACATAACTTATAAATAGTTTAAGGAAAATCGGTTTTTTCATTCTTCTATTTTATATCCGACGCCGCGCATATTCTTAATAAGGCTGCCGGCTCTCCCCAGTTTATCCCGCAGGTTTTTTATATGGACGTCTATAGTCCGGTCGACAACTGCTTTCTCACTGCCCCAGAGGTGGTCCAGTATCTGTTCCCGTGAAAAGACGCGCCCGCGCCCGGATGCCAGAAGCATCAGGATTTTAAACTCGGTTGACGTAAGTTCAACCTTGCTGTCATCGACTCTCACCTGGTATTTTCCGGGGTCAATAACCATAAACCCGCCTATATGCACAACATCATCGCGGCTTTTCTCCCCTTTTTCGGACCTCCTGAGCACTGCTTTCACTCTCGCCACAAGCTCCTTCGGGGAAAACGGTTTTGTCACATAATCATCAGCGCCGAGTTCAAGCCCGAGTATCTTATCGGTGTCTTCCCCTCTCGCCGTAAGCATTATAATCGGGACATCGGACAGTTTTTCGTCAGTTCTAAGTTTCTTGCATATATCGAAACCGTCTGTATGGGGAAGCATAAGGTCAAGGACTATAAGGTCGGGTTTCCGGGATTGGACAAAATTCAGGAAGCTTTCGGGTTCCAGAAAACCTTTTGTCTCAAAACCGGATTTCTTAAGATGCAGGGAAACAAGCTCAAGTATGTCTGGCTCGTCATCTACAATAACAACTGTCTTTCTCATATTCTACACGCTCAAATAAAATATACGCGGAAGGGCAAAACAATATATTAAGCTATTTTCGATGATACAATAATTGCCGCTATAAACAACATCGCCGCTATCATAACGGGCAGCAGCGAAAATAAAAGAATGAATATAAGTTCATTTTGCGGGGTCAGCAAAACGCTGATAACATAAATGATTATATCCGCCAGGATATAAAGAGAGGCCCAGAGAAACGCTCTTTTCGCCCACAATTTGTTTATCCTGTGCCAGATCTGCTCCGATTCATAAGATTTCAGAAGCCTCACCCCGTACCAGCGGTTAACGCGTATCTTTTCCTTATACAGCGGCACGGCAAGTATAATGATTATCAACGCCAGAACCAGATTGTAAACAAACAATGTCAGTATCATATATAGATTATAACATGCGGGCTGTATTCTGTTGAAGAGAATTTAAAAGCCGGTGGGGGAATTAGTGTCTATTTTATAAGGCCTGAAAGCATTTTACAGATATCTTCCAAATCTTTTTTCAATTCCTGAGCATAGGAATCACATACTAATTTTTTTCGCCGGCCAACTTCCAGAATCGGGACACATTCAAATGCCGAACCGCGCGCAATTCTAAAGAAATTGGTGCGATCTCCCTTGTGATATCTCCCATTCCCTTCAGCAATGTTAGTTGAAATTGATAAAGCTGCACGATTAAGCTGGTCGGACAGGTAATAATTACCTTTAGGAAAACTACTTGTTAATTCGCAAACTTTGTCTGCAAAATCAACTGACTTTTTGTAAACATCTAATTTTTCGAAAATAAAAGTCATGATTTTGAAAATTGATAATCGATATTTGACCGAATCGAATTTTTTTGTCTACTTTCTATTTTCTATTTTCGATTCTCCGCCAACTTACTGCTTTGCAGTTAGTTGGCTGCCCCCCGTGGATGATTCGCGGCTTTACCGCTCACCCTTCGGGTTTCAGCTTCGCTGAAATTGCGCCGCAAGCGGCGACGAACCGGGACACATTAATGGTCGTGGTTCTCATCCACTCACACAATATAAAACGTTTTTCAATCTACTTTCTAATCTCTATTCTCGATTGCTCTGCCATTTTTTTCCAAAGACAAAAAATGGCTGCCCCCCGTGGATTCGAACCACGACCAGCTGATCCAGAGTCAGCCGTCCTACCATTAGACGAGGGGGCAACCGGAAAATCAATTATAATATTTTTTCTTTAATACGGCTATATACGGAAGGTTCCTGTACCTGTCTTTAAAATCAAGCCCGTAACCCACGACAAAGACATCATCCACCTCAAAGCCCGCGTAATCCGCCTTTATATCCACTTCCCTTCTCGAAGGCTTGTCAAGAAGGACGCACAGCTTGACCTGTTTAGCTCCTTTATCAAGCAAATGCTTCATAACGACTTTCGCGGTTTTGCCGGTATCAAGTATATCATCGACCAGTATTACGGATTTTCCCTTCACTTCAAACATCAAATCCTTGTAGATTTCCACATACGCTTTTGAAATAGCGCTCCCGCCATAGCTGGAAGTGCCTATGAAATCAAATTCAACGGACATGTCAATCTGCCTTATCAGGTCCGCCAGGAAAATCACACTGCCTTTTAAAAGAGCAACCATTACAAGGGTCTTTTCACGCTTAAAATCTTCCATTATGTTACGCACCATCTCTTTGATTTTTGCCGCAATCTCGGAGCGTGAAAATATTATTTTTTCTATATCATTTTTCATAAAAAAACATGGCGAATATTAGCAGATGATTTTTACAGTGTCAATAAAAGAAAACCCCCGGTTCTGAAGAACCGGGGGTTTCCCATATTCTTTAACTCAGGTTAGAAATTAACCTTAAGTTCTCCACGTACTTCTATCATTTCTTTCTCTTCCGTTACGTTGTCAAATGCACCACCAGGTATGAAATAAGCGGCAATAAGCTGAACGCTTACATCTTCTGAATAGTCATAGTTGATTGTTACGTCGATTTCATCGCCAAGGCTCTTTTCTTTCCCGTTAGTAGGAGCAGAAACGCCACCATTATCCATGAATGGGTTTCCAACTACAGGATAGAGGCCGGCTGATGCGCCGAGTTCACACTGGTTGTTTTTGTCCTGTTCATAGTGATAGTAATCAAGGACTACTTCTACATTTTCAAGAGGAAGGACGCTAAGTCCTGCGTTGAAAATGTGGATGTTTGAAAGCATCGGTGAAAATGCGTATCCATAGTAGTCATAGTCAAACAGCGGATAGAAAGCGTGGCTCTTTTTGTCCCAGCTTCTGATCCTGTTACCGGCGCTGTCTGTCTCTTCTGTTACATTGTCCGAACTGCCGCTTGCAAATGTATATGCAAGAGTGATTGCAGGTTCCCATGTCCAGTCAAACGTATAGGTTAAACCGCAGTCAACAGCATATGCTTCGAGATCGATCTCGTTTGCTTCTTCAAGCGGGTTCTGGATTGTTCTGTCGTTATCGGTAGCCCAGCGAGCTATAGCGCCGCGGTTTCCGAATTCATACGTGAATTCACCCCAGATATCAAGCTGTTCTACAGGGCGAACATCGCCGCGGATACCAACTACGGAAGGAGCAAGGTCAGAAGGAACAAGTCTTCCCTGAACGTTTGCCCAGCCTACACCGTTTGTGTAAGAGGTGTAAGCAGTCCTGAGAGCGCTGTTAGCATAGTGGCTTGTATCTGTCGTATTCTGCGTTCCGAATACATAAGCTTCAATATTCCAGAAATCAGCAGAATATCTCAGGTTTGCGCCATAAAGATCCCAGTCTCTCCTGGTATCAAAAATAGCTGCTGTAGCACTGTTGGCAACCTGGAATTCCCTGTCTGTATTCTCTGCAAGTTTCGCATAGATAAGGTCCAGTGTCCAAGGATAGAAATCAAGAACTGCTTTAACAGCGTCGAAGTTCCAGAATTTTTCCTTGTCGCTGATCATGAAGCCTGTACCATAGTTAAGGTACTGACGTCCAACCTTAAGTGTAAGAGGAGAATAATAGAGTTCTGATACCTGCAGCCATGCTTCAACAATGCCTGCGTCCCAGTTCTCTGTCCCGCCTCTTAAAGGAGAATTCGGGTTGTTATCGCCATCAGTAGAACCCCAAGCGCCGTTTGCTTCCAATGTTACACGTACAAGAACATTGTCAGTAAGGTCGGCTTCTACATATACCTGAGTTCTCTGAAGGATGTAGCTATCGGTGTCACTCCAGTGCTGAGCACTTAGAGTATCGTTAGGAATCTGTTCATCCCTTGGATTCCAACGATACTGCCAAGCATCGTCCGGCCTAGCTCCAGGGAATTTGTTTTCTGTAGAAAGGTCCGTTCTGTTATCTTCATAATAACCACGAACCCTGATTTCGCCGCCGACTTTAACGTTCTGAACTTCAGCAATCGCTGCAGATGACAGAACGAAAATCAGCGCCAAAGATGCTAAAAGAAACTTCTTCATTAATTAACCTCCAAATTTAGTGCAATCCGCACTCAAAAAACGAAGTCATCAAATCGAATAACTTCGGCTTAATCTTGATACTCATCTATTTCAACACCGTCTCGGTAATTCCAGCCGCTATTTATTTAACATCGCCTCCTTCCCGCAGCTCGCGAATTAAACTATTAAAATCACCTACGGCGCGAAACACACTATTATAAAGAACAATACTGCCCGTAAAACCTGAAAACTTTACGCTTATATAGCTTATATCTGAATTTTCCAAGATTCTACTGAAAAAAGGCTGCTCAAGTCAACTTTTTTTTACTTTTTTTTCTGTGGCTCTTACAGCTTCAGGTTTGAGCCTAAAATCGAGATCTTTTGTTCGGCATCGTTGACCCAGAAACTCCCAGGGTATGTTTCGGCTATTTTCTTATACTGTATCAGCGCTTCATGCAAATTGCCTTCCTGCTCAAGTATCATCCCTTTATAGATGAGGGCTTCCGGAGCCACATAGCTAAACGGATATTCATCAACAAGCCTGCCAAGCAAATCCAGAGCCTCGTTTCCCCTGCCTGAATCCATTTTGATGCATGACACAGAAATCATAGCGTTCGGGATAAGATAATCCGAAGGATAACGATTTATGAACTTCTCGAACAAGCCTAAGGCTTTTCCGGTATCTCCGGCTTTAACATACGATGTTGCAGAGAGATACAGCGCTATTCTCCCCGCATCAGTCCCCGGGAAACGGTCGAAAACGGCCTCCATATCCCCCACATTGGCTGCTTCATAGAGGGCAAAAGAAGCTTTATCGCTCACTTTTCCAAGATAAACCCGGTATGCCAGGCCCGAAATAAGCACCAGCCCCACGCAAATAGTAACGGTTAAAATTTTCAACCTGTTTACGTTGTATAATTCAACACATTTGCTGATAAAATCAACAAATCCATCGTGTTTTAAGTCTTCCCGCGTTATTTTGATTTTATGGCGTTTATATCTCATTTGTTTTTACTCTTAGGGGCAACACTGATTTTCATTAAATTCGTCCTGCCGGGTATAAGCGTTATAATACAGGTTTCATCCGATTTTTCAAAAAGCATCTGGATGTTTTCATATTCAATAACATTCAATGTCTTCCAGTTGTACAAAGGCATCTGCTCTTTATAAAAATTTATGATGTCCTGCGGAAGGGCTTTTCCCCTGTACAGCAGAACCCCCACCCTCATGGTGCTGTTCTGGAAAGCAAATGATTCCTTGATGTTCAGCTGGAACCCCGACGGAACGGGAACGTCATCGAATTTCAGGGAGTCGGAAAGAGCAAGCCCGATTGTGGACTCCTGATATTTTGAACTTCCCTTCTTTGAACCTGAATTCCATGTGGAACAACCCGACACCACTGTAAAATTTAAAATCACAAGAAGAACAAGAAGTTTTTTCATTTTAAACCGCCTTTATATTCAACACAGCGCAAAACCGGCTTTATCCCCGGAATAGCGAAAGTGTATCACCTCAAAAAAAGCGTGTCAATAAATTCCGCCTTCCGGAACAAAGAAAACAAAAGAAAAAATAATTACAACCACAGATAGCTCAGATTTGCACAGATAAAAAAAATAAAAAAACATGTAAATAGTTTGAAAATAAAAAATTGTAATTCTTAAATTTTTCTTTTGTATTT
>JAFGBE010000160.1 GCA_016933315.1 Candidatus Auribacterota bacterium | reverse complement strand
CGACGGTCATAGAGGAAATGGAAGAAGACGAGACCCCGCGCCATTTTGTCAGCATGGAAGAGGGGCTTTCAAGGAAAATCAGCCTTGATCTCAGGGGTATAGATATTGTCGATGCCATAAAATTTCTCGCGATGAAAGGCGAGCTTAATATCGTGACCAGCAAAAGCGTCAACGGCAGGACGACCCTGTTCCTTCGGGACGTTACGATATCGGATACGCTTGATGTGATTCTCATTACAAATAAGCTGGCGTGCGAGAAGAAGAACAATATTATCACTGTCATGACTGAGGCGGAATATGAAGCCCTTTACGGCCAGAAATACACGGATAAGAGGGAGATTGAGACTTTGAAGCTTTCATATGCCTCGGCGTCGAAAGTCGGAGCGGCGCTTTCAAGTATCAAAAGCACCATAGGCGCTATCATTATGGACGACGCGTCGGGCACAATAATCCTGATAGATACGCCGGAAAAGATAACCGAGATGAAGCAAGCGGCCTATGAGCTTGATACGGGGATGGAAAAGAAAAAAATCCCGACGGCCAACAAGGTTTTCGAACTCAGGTATGCGAAGGTGAAAGACATAGAGGGCAAAGTCAAAGAACTTTTAACAGAAAACATAGGTGTGATGTCAACGGATGAAAGGACGAATAAAATAATAGTCAGCGACCTGCCGTTCGCCATCGAAAGAATAACACATGTGGTCGAAAATTTCGATTCAAAGACCAAAGAGGTGTTCATAGAGGCGAGAATAGTGGAGATAAGCCTGAGCGACAAGTATACCTGGGGGATAAACTGGGAGAGGGTTTTTGAAGATGTCCATAATTTCACGCTTACGGGGGTTTTCCCCGCCGGCGACCTGACCTCGTACGGAAGGATTGCCATAGGCACGCTGAGCAGGGATGAATACCAGGCGACTTTGACGATTCTTCAGGAAGTGGGAGATGTGAAGATCGTGTCCGCTCCCCACATTGCAGCCTGTAATAACGAGGAAGCAAAGATAATGGTAGGAAGCCGGGAACCTTATGCCACGAGCACGATTTCACAGAGCGATACCACGGCGACTACGTCATGGCAGGCGGAATTTGTCGATGTGGGAGTCACTTTGACTGTAACACCTACCATAAACGAAGATAACTTTATCAAGATGCATATCAAACCCGAAGTGAGCACGCTGAGAGACTGGTTTGAAATAGAAGATGACGCCGGCACTGCCCAGATCAGGCTGCCCATCATAGACACTACCAATGCAGAGACAGATGTCCTTGTGAAAGACGGGACGACAATAATCATCGCCGGACTTATAAAAGACATAAAAAGGGATAATACCGATAAAGTCCCCCTGCTGGGCGACCTTCCTCTGCTCGGGTACCTGTTCCAGAATAAGGCAACAGAAAATACCAAAAGCGAAGCTGTAATCTTTATTACGCCCCATATAATAAGCGGGGACAGCAATATTATGTATGTGAGCGATACTGAGAAAGGAAAAAAGCCTTTGAAAGAGACAGCCGGCGGCATAGATGAAAAATCCGCCGGCAATAATCCGCCTGAAGGCAAACCCGTTAAAAAGAAAAAGAACTGAATATGAAAGAAAACCTGTTTAAAGTTTTAGTGATAATAGTTATGTTTTGCATACTGGCTTTCATTGTTGCGGGCGGGATTTATGCCTATCTTATATATACCCGCAATGTGACTGAAATTCAGGGTGAGCTGAAACAGATGGCCTCCGAACTGGAGGGAAAAGAGAAAGAACTTCAAAAAGAGAAAGAGCTAAGGGCCCTTACGGAGGGAAAACACCAGCAGCTGGAAAGTATTGCCGGGGAACATAAGGACACCATAGATGAATTGAAGCAGAAAACCGTGGAGCTTGAAAAATTAAATGACGACCTGGCAAGGAGAAGAATAGAGCTTGACCGGATGATGGCCGAGAAACAGGACGAAATCTACAGCCTTTCTGAGAAAAACAAGTTAGAGTCTGCGCAGCATAAAGAAATTATTACCCGGCTTCAATCCCAGAGCAAACTGCTGAAAGAGCAGAAGGAGAGTTTGTCTTTGGAACTTGACGGGATGCAGGAGGAAATAGGCCGCCTGCGTAAGAATAACGACATGCTTAACAATGAGCTGGAGCAGACGAAAGAACTTGTTTCGGAGCTTGAGAACGATAAAAATGTCAAAAACATAAGACAGATAAAAGGTGAGCTTAGAGAGAAAGAAGAAAGCCTTAGAGAGGAAATAAGGAAGAACGAAAAGCTTATTTCCGAAATAGAAGGAAAGAAAAAAGAGCCGGCAAAACCGGACAGAAAAAGAAGGCCGGTAAAATCGGAAAAATCCGGGACAAAAACGGCGCAGGAAATACCGGAGAGCGCAAAAACAGAAGATGCGAAATTCTACTATAATACGGCTTTGGAATGCCAGCAGACAGGTGATTACAAGGAAGCTCTTGGCAATTACGAAAAGGCCCTCGAACTGGATCCTCTTGATCCTGATATCCACTATAATATTGCAATCCTTTACGATGAGAACCTGGGGGAAAACAGCAAGGCGGCTTACCATTACAGGAAGTACCTTGAGCTGAACCCCGGGGCTGAAGATAAGAATACCGTGATCCACTGGATTGATGAGGCGGAAAGAGAAGCGAGCTGGGGAAACAACCTCCAGAAATTTGATTTTTTCAAAAAATAAAAAATGGAATATCGGGAATTTTCCACGTGAAAAGAATGACGTCTGACTGGAAGCTCGCATGCGGTTTTGTCGCATTATTGCTGCTGATACTGCTCATCGGGCTGACCGGTATTTACCAGATTTCTTCGTTCAGCAAACAGCTTGACAATCTCGGAAGGAAGCATTTCCCCCTGCAGAAGGCCGCGCTGGAAATACGGATGCAGACCAGCATGTATGCGATGTATCTCAGGAATTATGTCTTCTGGAAAAGCTTCAAATACCTGGAGGCCGCGCGAAAAAGCGTTACAGCCGAAGACATAAACGATATAAAAGACAAATCAAGAAGGCAAATTGAATATTTCGGCTCGCTGTCCAGCGATGCGGCGCAGAAGGATTTTGTGCTGCAAATGTCGGTTCTTCAAAAAAAGTTGTTTGAAATAGGGGACCAGATTCTGGAGTTGGCCGACAGGATGGACGGGGCGGAGAGCAGCGGTAAAAAGGAAGAGGTCCAGAATTCGATAAACAAGCTGATGATGGTCTTTGAAACGCGCCTTTTTGCCATCGATGATTTCATCGAGAGCGAGGTGCAAAGCTATAACCTGCGTGTTGTGGAAGAGGAGCTTGAATATGCGCGGGAAGCCAAGAGGAAAGCGTATACACTGCTCGGGTGGTCCATCCTTTTTTCGGTCCTTATAGGAGGGCAGACGGCCGTAGTCGTCTATAACAGCAGGCGGAATGACAGGCTGAAAAGGGAAGAATTGACTAAAAAAATAGTGAGGATAGAAGAAAAGGAGAGAGAAAATCTCTCGATGCAGGTTCACGACCAGATGGGGCAGGATCTCAGCGGCTTGAAGATATATCTCGATATTATTTCAAAAGTTATCGAAAAGAAAACACCGGATATCGAACAGAAGATACAGAAATGCAAAGATGTCCTCTCCGGACTTATCGAGAAAAGCCATAATATAGCTGAGTTGCTCAGGCCTCCGGCGTTGGATGAACTGGGACTTACCGATGCTCTCAGGGGTATGATATCGCAATACCGCCAGGTTTCGGGCCTGGATATCTCTTTTTCCGGAGCCGGGAGTAACTCCGGGATAAAAGGCGAATATTCTCTTCTTATATACAGGATAATACAGGAGTGCCTTACAAATATAATCAAGCATTCAGGAGCGACAAAAGTGGAAGTGTCCCTGGAAGGCGCGGAACACGGCCTGGAATTGACGATTAAGGATAACGGTGTCGGCTTCAGAAAGTCAGGGGACGGCCCGGAAGATGTTAAATCCGGAAAAGACAGGTTAAAGCTCGGCCTTCTCGGTGTAAGAGAGAGAGTCGAATTTTTCCAGGGAAGCTTTAAGCTGGTATCCCTGGAAGGGACGGGCACGACGATAAACGTTAAATTACCTTTGGAGCATGATTATGGCGCGCACGATAATAATAGCTGATGACCATGATATTATAAGAGAGGGGATAAAAAATATCTTAAGGGGCGAGGACGCCTATAAAATCATAGCCGAATCGTCATCCGGCAGGGATGCCGCAGACAAAGTAAAAAAAATGAAACCTGACATCTTGCTGCTCGATATCTCAATGCCGGAGATGAGCGGGCTGGAGATAATTAAGCTCATACACCTGTCGTCACCGAAGACAAAAATACTGATAATAAGCGTGCATAAGTCCAATGCTTATGTGATGAAAGCCCTTGAGTCGGGAGTCATGGGGTACCTGCAGAAGGATAATGCCGGTGAGGAATTGATTCCGGCCCTGGAAAAAATAGCAAGAGGCCAGATTTATCTCAGTTCCTCTGTTTCGTCTTTGCTTGTTGATAAGGCCGTGAACAGGGATAAAAAGCCGGCGGAGAACGGGATTGAGCTATCTTCGAGAGAAAAAGACGTCATAAGGCTTGCCGCCGAAGGCAAAACGGCAAAAGAGATATCTTCCCTGCTGTGCATAAGCCAGAGGACAGTGGAGAATTACAAAAATAATATTCTGAAAAAACTGGGGCTTCACAGAACCAGTGACCTCATTAAATATGCCATAAAGCACAATATTGTCGATCTGGAAAATTTTTGATTAGAGTAATTTGTGCAATAAAAAAGAGTGTTTTTACTAGTAGTTATCATTAAGGCACTTAT
>JAFGBE010000159.1 GCA_016933315.1 Candidatus Auribacterota bacterium | reverse complement strand
AGAGTAATGCCCGGGCAGGCATGTCTGTATTACGACCTTCCCCGGAATCGTTCCTCTTCCTGCCCTTCCCGAAACCTGCGTCAGCAACTGGAAAGTGACTTCGGCGGAGCGAAAATCAGGCAGCGAAAGCGATAAATCAGCAAACACTATTCCCACTAAAGTTACGTCCGGAAAATCCAGCCCTTTGGCCACCATCTGAGTTCCTATCAGAATATCGTATTTTTTATTTGAGAAATCTGTTAACAGTTTTCTGTGGGCATTCCTGAAAGAAGTCGTGTCGGAATCCATCCTGAGCAGTTTTGCGTGAGGAAACAGTTTCTGAATATGGTATTCGACTTTTTCTGTGCCCAGTCCCAGTTGTGCCAGCTTTGGGTTCGAACATGATGGACATATGGATGGGAGCTTTCTGTGATAGCCGCACAAGTGGCAGAAAAGCATTTTTCTTGATTTGTGATATGTCATTGATACGCTGCAATTTTTGCATTTTAATGTTTCACCGCATGAAGGGCATATTATAGACGATGAGAAGCCTCTCCTGTTAATGAACAAAATGGTTTGTTCTTTCCTTGAGATTCTTGAGTCTATTTCTCCGGCTAATTCTTCAGAACATGATAATTTGATGTTTTGCCTGTCCGAACGCATGTCAATGACTTCCACTGAAGGAAGTGTTTTCCCGTCGACTCTGTTCGGCAGTGAGAGTAATTTGTATTTCCCTGTGGTTGTATTATAGTATGATTCCAGAGACGGGGTAGCGGAGCCCATGATCACCGTGGCATTTTCCAGCTTGCCTCTCATTACCGCGACATCTCTCGCATTGTACTTGGGGCTGTCTTCCTGTTTGTAGCTTCTTTCATGTTCCTCGTCTACAATTATTAATCCCATATTCCTGACCGGCGCAAAAACGGCTGACCTGGCGCCTATAACTACTTTTGCCTGGCCGGTGGATATTTTTTCCCATTGTTGTGAACGCTGCCCGTCAGATAAGCCGCTGTGGATGATTGCCAGAGGTTCGCTTATCCTTCTTCTAAACCGGTCGATTGTTTGGGGTGTCAGTGATATTTCCGGAACAAGGACTATGGCCCCTTTTGAAAGCTGAAGCGCGTGGTTTATTGATTTGATATAGATCTCTGTTTTTCCGCTTCCTGTTACACCATGGAGCAGGTAAGCGCAAAATTCATTTTTCTGTATTGAAGCGGTTATTTTTTTTAATGAGTTTTCCTGGTCCTTTGTTAAATTGATTTCGTGTACAAGAGGGTAGGGGAAGGATATTTCATCTTTTTCCGAAGCGCAAATTGGTTTCAGGGAAAGAAGGCCTTTCCCAACCAGGGAAATTATTGTTTGTCTTGAGCATTTTGCGGCAGATACAAGTTTCGGGATGTCAAATTCTTTTTCTCCAGTGTGGGAACAGATAAACCGCAGGACGGAAAACTGCTTTGGCGACCTTTTCCGCATTTTTTCCGCTATGCTTAAGAGCCGGTCTGGAGGCAGGGAAGGAGTGACTTTGTAATCAGTCCGCCCTTTTATGTCTTTCCTTATGCCGGGCGGGATAAAAGACCTGTAAACCATGCCGAGCGGGCACATGTAATATTCCGATATCCACGCCGCCAGTTTTATCAGGTTTTTTGAAAGCGCCGGTTTTTCGCTTGCGACGCTGATGATTTCTTTCAATTTAGGCTGATTTGAAGTCTGTGATATATCTGTGATATACCCGCGCAGGATTTTATTCCTGAAAGGGACTCTTACCATTGAGCCGGCGGAAATCGCAGGCATCAGGTTTTCCGGAATGGCATAATCAAATTCCCTGAACACGGGAATTTCCAGCACGACTTTTGCGATCATAATGAAAAATGTTACCACAATAGTTGAGATCAAGAAATGTAAATTAATTATTCTTGATAAAGTGCCTGATATAGTTTAATTTTATGGGATAATTGTGGAGGTGGGGTATAAAAAACAGAAATATGAAAGTAAAATTGCTGGAATCGACAAAAGATGCGGTGAATTTGATATATTCCGCCTGCAGACAATGTTATTCCGCCCGTTTTGCGGCTGAGATATTCCGCGATAAAAAGATATCGAAAAAGGAAAAGGGCCTTTTTATCAGGAAAATAGTATCTTCGGGCCATGAGAGCCCGCTTGAACATGCCAAATTCACCTTTGCGGTTGAAGGAGTTTCCAGGGCTCTGACACACCAGCTTGTCAGGCACCGCATAGCTTCTTACTCGCAGCAAAGCCAGAGATATGTCAAAGATGAAAGCTTTAGTTACGTTACCCCTCCCGTTTTTAAGTCAGATACGCTCCTGATGAAAGAATATGAGTCATGCATGAAAATGATAAGCGGGTGTTATAGCAAGCTTATCCGGTTGCTTGAAAAGAAGGGAATAACAGGGGAATCCGCTAATCAAGACGCAAGATTCATCCTGCCGCAGGGCGTAGAGACTAAAATAGTTATTACCATGAATTGCAGGGAACTCATCCATTTTTTTAACCAGCGCTGCTGTACGAGAGCCCAGTGGGAAATAAGGCAATTGGCATGGTGTATGTTAAGAATATGCGTTAAAAAAATGCCGGAAGTTTTTTCCGGCATAGGGCCGAAATGCGAAACGCTTAAATATTGTCCTGAAGGCGGGAATTTTTCATGCGGAAAATATCCTGTTAAAAAAAACTCCGGTTTTTAGTTATTTTCCCGTACCCTGTTGTCTGAAGATAATCCAGAGAAGGTAAACAAAAGCTGAACTGTAGCAAAATGTGATGAGAGGCATAATAGCCGTTATAAGCCACGAATCTTTTATCCTGTCCAGAAGGCGTATCAGCAGTTTAAACAGCCCGCAATATAAAGCAAACGCAATTGAATAGATAGTTACTAAAATACTGAGCAGGGTAGCTGTAAGGAACCCTGAAATGGAATATTGATTCAGGTGAAGGAAAATGAAGTAAATGGCGTAAACGTTTATTGCGGTTCCGGCGTAAGAACCGATCAGCGAAAAAGTCAAAGCTTTTTCGAGTTTCAAATTATGTTTTAATGAGGTTGTATTTTCCATACCAAGAGTAATAAACCCGGCTCTATTCTATAATAATACTGTAAGAACATTCAAATGATTTAGCCGGTTCGAGGGAGAGGATGCCCTCTTTCTCCTGCAGCAGACCTGAGCAGTCGTGTTTGTCCGCGAGCCCGAACCAGGGCTCAATGCATATGAAAAAAGGGAATTCAGGCTTCATCCACAATCCCAGATACGGGAAATTTCCCAGGTCCACAGTTATTTTATGAGGAGAGCTCATGGATTTTAATGATAAGGACTTTGATTTTAAATCCTTCAGGATAATTGCGTCATCCCGGAAAAGAACAGGGTCTAATTGTAGTATTTTTGCGTTATCAAGAATCATTTCCCTTTTACCCGAGAGCAGGCTGTTTTCAAGAAAATATCTGAAAGCGCGTTCTTCTTTCTCAAATTCAATATAATAATCCGTGAATTTTTCGTGACGGGAAAACGGGCATTTTAAACCCGGGTGGGCGCCTATGGAAAACCACATGGTCTTTGAATCAATATTGTATATTTTGTAACTGATTGTCAGCCTGTTTCTTTCGAGGAGGTATGTTATCTCAAGCTTGAACATGAACGGAAACATGTTTAAACTGTCGTTATCATATTGCAAGCTGTATGTAATGAGGTCTTTCCCCTTTTTGGAGATTTTAAACTTTGAATCTCTTGCAAAGCCGTGCTGATTCAGTTTGTAGGAATTACCGTTGAATTTATAAAAGTCGTCTTTTAGTTTGCCTACGATAGGGAAAAGCACAGGAGAATGCCTTTCCCATATTTTTTCATTAACGTTCCACATGAATTCTATGTTACAGGACAATAACTTAAGGCTGATCAGCTCAGCGCCGAGATTGTTGATTGTAG
Source organism: Candidatus Auribacterota bacterium (assembly GCA_016933315.1). Classification (GTDB taxonomy): domain Bacteria; phylum Auribacterota; class UBA6266; order UBA6266; family UBA6266; genus UBA6266. The sequence goes on along the minus strand of JAFGBE010000159.1, from coordinate 15,431 downwards.
CTTCGGCATATCTATTGGAAACAGTTGAGAGCATTTATTTTATATCTCTATGGTATTCCTGCAGCGGTTTAACTGTAAATTTGCCTTTTCTTGATTCTGCTATGCCTTTTACGGCTGCCAGAGCGGCAGGGACAGTTGTTATATACGGAATTTTATATTTTATCGCCGCTTTCCTGATATATGAATCGTCGTGTTTGCTTATATTGCCTATGGGGGTGTTGATTATCAGGTGAATCTCCTTGTTTTTTATGGCGTCGACTATATTGGGCCTTCCCTCATGAAGCTTTTTTATTTGCTCTGTGTCTATCCCGTTCTCTTTCAGGTATGTGTGTGTTCCCGATGTGGCAAATATTTTAAATTCAAGTTTCTTGAACTGTTTGGCTATTTCCAGCGCGCCTTTACGTTCTTTGTCGGATAAAGTTATAAGAACGGTTCCTTCTACGGGAAGTTCGGGTTTCGCAGCTTCCTGGGCTTTGAAATATGCCAAACCGAAGGAATCCGCCATCCCGAGCACCTCGCCGGTGGAACGCATTTCCGGCCCGAGAACAGGATCCACTTCCTGAAACATAGAAAATGGAAGCACCGCTTCTTTTACGCCGAAATGAGGAATTTTTCTGCTTTTTAAATTAAGTTCCGGAAGTTTTTTGCCGAGCATTAACTGAGTTGCTATTCTTGCCATTGAAATATTGCAGACCTTTGAAACAAGGGGGACAGTTCTTGAAGCCCTGGGATTAGCTTCCAAAACATATACTTTATCGCTTGCAATAGCATATTGCATGTTCATTAAGCCGACTACATTCAATTCCTTGGCAATTTTATTTGTGTATTCGCATATGGTTTTCAGATTTTTTTCCGATATGCTGACGGGAGGAATTACGCATGCCGAATCCCCTGAATGTATACCGGCTTGTTCGATATGTTCCATAATAGCGGGAATAAATGTATCGGTGCCGTCTGAAATTGCATCCGCTTCGGCTTCTACCGCGTTTTCCAGGAATTTATCAATAAGTATCGGCCTTTCGGGCGTTACATCTACGGCTGCTGTTACATATTCCTTCAGCATCTCTTCATCATGGACTATTTCCATGCCGCGTCCGCCCAAGACATATGAAGGCCTGACCATGAGAGGATACCCGATTCGTTTTGCGACAGCAAAAGCTTCTTCCATTGTGCTTGCCATTCCGGATTCGGGCATAGGGATGTTAAGTTTCTGCATCATTTTCCCGAAGCGGTCGCGGTCCTCGGCGAGATCTATGGTTTCGGGGGTCGTTCCGAGTATCTTGACCCCTGCTTTTTCCAGTTCATTTGCCAGGTTAAGGGGAGTTTGCCCTCCGAACTGTACAATTGCTCCGACTGGTTTTTCCTTATTGTAAATGCTCAGGACATCTTCGACTGTGAGTGGTTCAAAGTAAAGCTTATCCGATGTATCGTAATCAGTAGAGACGGTTTCCGGATTACAATTGACCATTATGGTTTCATAGCCCTCGTCTTTTAATGTGAAAGCTGCATGGACACAGCAGTAATCGAATTCTATTCCCTGTCCGATGCGGTTCGGGCCTCCGCCCAACACCATGACTTTTTTATTAGAAGTTATTTTGACTTTATCAGTCTTATTGTTATACGTTGAGAAATAGTAGGCGGCATTTTCCACGCCGCTTACGGGGACAGGTTCCCATGTTTCTGTAATATTCAGCGACAGGCGGTGTTTCCTTATTTTTTCTTCCGGAACGGATAATATTTTTGAGAGGTACCGGTCGGCAAAACCGTCTTTTTTTGCCATTATCAGCAATTCGTCGGGGAGTTTTTTACTCCTGTATTTGAGTATTTCTTCTTCAAGTTCTACAAGTTCCTTCATCTGTCTTATGAACCATGGTTTAATATGGGTCTTATTGAACAATTCAGCGATATCGGCCCCTTTTCTCAGAGCTTCGTACATGATAAACTGACGTTCGCTGGAAGGTTCTTTGAGAAGGGTCATCAAATCATCAAGGCTCTTTTTGTTGAAATCTTTCGCAAAGCCCAACCCGTACCGGTTAATTTCAAGCGAGCGTATCGATTTCTGAAATGCCTCTTTATAATTTTTGCCTATGCTCATAACCTCCCCGACGGCCTTCATCTGTGTTCCAAGCTTATCCTGGGCATTTTTAAATTTTTCAAAAGCCCAGCGCGCGAATTTAACCACAACATATTCACCGTAAGGCTTATATTTATCGAGTGTGCCCTCTTTCCAGTATGGTATTTCATCCAGGGTTAGTCCTGCCGCGAGCATTGAAGATATTAATGCGATAGGGAAGCCGGTTGCTTTGGACGCGAGAGCCGATGACCTGGAAGTCCTTGGATTTATCTCTATTACAACGACCCTTCCTGTGTTCGGGTCATGCGCAAATTGAATATTAGTTCCTCCTATGACCTGGATTGCTTCGACGATATCATAAGAATATTTTTGAAGCTTCTGTTGCAGTTCCTGTGAAATTGTAAGCATTGGGGCTGTGCAGTATGAATCTCCGGTATGTACACCCATAGCATCTACGTTTTCGATAAAGCAAACGGTTATCATCTGGTTTTTTGAATCTCTCACGACTTCAAGTTCCAGTTCTTCCCAGCCTAAAACGGATTCTTCGATAAGAACCTGTCCTACCAAACTGGCAGAAATACCTCTGCTGGCTACTGTCTGAAGCTCTTCGAGGTTATATACGAGGCCGCCTCCGGTCCCCCCGAGAGTATAAGCGGGTCTTACCACCACAGGATATCCGAGTTCGGCAGCTACCTTTTCTGCTTCCTCGACGCTGTAAACAGCCTGGCTTTTAGGCATATCTATGCCTAGGCGGTTCATTGTTTCTTTAAAAGCTGTCCTGTCCTCGCCTTTTTTTATCGCGTCTACATTAACACCTATCACTTTTACACCGTATTTTTCGAGTATCCCCATTGATGCAAGTTCAGAACTCAGGTTCAGACCTGACTGGCCTCCGAGGTTGGGAAGTAAAGCGTCAGGGCGTTCTTTCTCTATAATCTTTTCCATGGTTTTTGCATCAAGAGGCTCTATATAGGTGGCATCGGCCATCCCGGGGTCTGTCATTATCGTGGCAGGGTTTGAGTTGACCAAGACAATATCATAACCTAGTTTTTTCAATGCTTTGCAGGCCTGGGTTCCGGAATAATCGAATTCGCAGGCCTGTCCAATAATGATGGGGCCTGAACCGATTATCATGATTTTTTTTATGTCTTTCCGCGCTGGCATAGAAACTCCCTTCAGATTTGAAAATATTTTTAGTTTGAAATAATAAATTGTTTTGGAATTTAAATCAATGAATTAATGCTGAAGGATAAAAAAAGCCGCTATTTTGTTTAAAAATAGCGGCTTTTGGGGGGAAAGAGCGTGGTGGTCAGCTCTTTCTGCGTGTTATTGAAATTAATCCAACAAGCCCAAGCCCTAGAAGGACTATGCTTGTCGGTTCGGGTACGACATCAAAGGAAGCGTCGTCAACCCATATATCATTGGGATCTCCCGCGCCGGTTTTCTTGAAGACTATCTCATACTTTGCGCTTACGGTGTCTGCCGGAGCTGTAAATACATCCGAGAGAGAGTGCCATAAGCCGGCTGTGTGGGTATTGTTAAACAGGGTAGTGCCTTCATCTGTTTTTACTACCCCTCCGCCGGCGTTAAGCCATTCGATTTTAAATAATGCTTCACCCGGAGTAATGTCTGATTGCCTGTTGAAAAATGCAGAAGCAACATATTGTGTTCCGGGGGTAATTCCGCTTGTAAGAGTTTGCGCAACCATTGAATATGCCCAGTTGTTGCCATACAAAAAGAGCGTGGCAGAATGGGGAGCGCTTTTGGAATTGCTGTCTGTAACCCATGCTCCGCCGCCTGATGCTGTGCCGCCACCGCCGCCGCCCCACCAGGGTGTTGTATCCCATTTAATTTCCTGTACATCCATGGAATCAAAGCCCGGATCGGCTAACATGTTGGCCGAAGCAGGGGTATTTGCGGTAAGCACCAGAAGTATTGCCGCAAATAGGCTTAAATACGTGTGTTTCATCAAAACACCTCCTTTATTTGGCCCCAAGGAAAACGTTTTCCCTAAGATTTAAAAAAAATGATGCGCCAATTAGCTGTATTTAAGGTAAACGTTTTCCCAAGAGCTGTGCTATAATATACAGTGCAGTTGGTTTTTTGTCAAGAGGGGTATTGTATTTTTTTCTTACAAGTGAGCCTGCCAATAAAAAATTTTACAAAAAAATGTTTTATATGCTATAATAATCGACTATAATTAAGTAATATGTATTTTGTTATAAGAAAGTACATTAGAGAAAGTGTATGTAAAATACATACAGAAAGTATTTTTGTAAAAAGATGAAAGGTTTCTGATGAAAAAAAATATATTAGTCTTAATATTGATAACGTTAACTATCGGGTGTTTGCTCTCAACGAATGTTTTTTCGGAAGAGAACCTGATAAACCTGGATGTTGTCAACCAGGATATCCAGACGGTGCTTAAAATGCTGGCGCAACAGCAGAATTACAACATCGTTATAAGCAGAAATGTTACGGGGATAATTACTGTAAAACTGGAAAATGTAACGCTTGAGCAAGCGCTTGACTCCATTCTCAGACTCAACAATTATAGCTATATAATTGAGGGCGGAATAATAAACGTTATGTCATATCAGGACCTGCAGCACGAGGAAAGATTTGCGCAAAAACAGACAAAAGTTTTCACGCTCCAGAATGCGGATGTAATGGACTTAAAAAGGGTCATCCTCTCAATGAAAAGCGCGAGAGGCAAAATCGAGCTGAATCCGAAAAACAACCAGATAATTGTTAATGACACGCCTGATAAGGTAGCTGAAATCGGGGAGGCAATAATCGCGTTAGACCAGCCAGTTGAGGTGAGAAGATACGATATCCTTTATGCTGATGTGGAAGATATCCAGACAAAGTTACTGCAGATAATTCCAAAAGAGAAAGGCGAAGTCTTTATAGATGAGAAAAACAACGCTATTGTCATCAAAGCCACTCCCGTTGTATTAAAGCACGTGGATGAATTGATTAAAGGGTGGGATTTCCAGCCGAAGCAGGTGCTTATTGAGTCGCAGATGGTTAAAATCCAGCTTGATGACAATATGGCTTTGGGTGTGGACTGGGAGATAAAAACCGGCGGCAAAGAAGGCAATAAATTTGTTGACCTTGCCACGAAGTTGACCGTTGCGGCCACTACCGGCGGCGCCGGCGGAATATTTACATTAGGGTCATTAACCGCCGGGGAATATACCGCCACGATTGAAGCTTTAAAGGCAAGCAAGTCTGCCGATGTCCTTTCGGCTCCGAGAGTAGTTGTGCTGGATGGAGAAGAGGCTAAAATTCTTGTAGGAAGCAGCGAGCCTTATCAAGTTGCCGTAACCGATCCGGTAACAAAACTGCTTGTTGAAGAAATAAAATATGTCGATGTCGGCATAAAATTGGAGGTTACCCCCAGAATAGGCGAGGATAATTACATAACAATGAAAATCCATCCGGAGGTTAGCAAGGGTCAAAGGGTTTTAAACGATGCTGCGGTGCAAGTGATTCTTACGGAAGCCGATACGACTATGATGGTTAAAGATGGTGAAACAGCGATACTCGGGGGATTAATTGACTCTGAATCTTCAACCGAAATCGACAAAGTCCCTTTGCTGGGGGATATTCCGCTGTTAGGGCTCCTGTTCAGGAAAAATGTTGAAACAGAGAAGAAAAGCGAACTTGTTATTTTTATTACCCCTCATATTCTAACCGATGAAAAGAGAAATAAGATTTCAAAGCAGGAATGGGATGATTTTAACAAAAGAGGCGTAGAATTCGATAAAAAGGTTGAATTTGAGCGCCTGATGAAAATAAAGATGGGAAAATCTCCCTATGATGAAGAAGATTTGATTCCCGATAAAAAAACCAGGACTTTACTTGAGGAATATGACAAGACTGATTTTTCCGAGCCGGGCGCAGAGAGCGGCAAGGTGGAAAATAATTCAATAAAAGCAGATGCCAATTTGTCTTTAGAACCTGAGCCGTCAGGAGAATAAATGATGTCCGGTTTCGCCGAAACTTCAAATAACCAAAAAAGCGTTGTTTCTTTGCGGGATTATCTTCAGATAATATTCCGAAGAAAGAATTTTTTTCTGATGCCTTTTCTTGTGGTATTTCTAACTTCTATGATAGGAAGTTTTTTTCTTCCGCGATATTATGAATCAACGGTTATTATGCTTGTTGAAGAAGAGAATATTATAAATCCTTTGGCAGAAGAGTTAAAATATGCAAAACAGCAAAAAGAAGAAACACTGCCTCAACAGATAAAAACACTGACGTTTAAGATTTTAAGTTATCAGAACCTTTTTAAGCTTGTCGAAAAATTAGGGTTGGACAAAGAAATAAAAAGCCAGAAACAGCTCGAAAAAACGATAAAACGGATTCAAAAGCACACTGAAGTTAAACTTCTTGCCCCGGAGGTTTTCCAGATCTCTTATGAAGATAAAGACCCTGGGATGTCGCAAAAGCTGATAGATACGTTAATGGAAATCTTTGTTGATGAAACAGCAAGGAGAAAAAGGGAGCGGGCGGAAGAGGGAGTAGGCTTTGCGCAGGCTGAAGCGGAAGAGTACAAGAAGAAACTGTCCAAAGTAGAGCAGGAATTATACGAATATAAGGAAAAATATCCCCTTCAGCTTCCCGGCGAGCAGGAAGATTATAACATCAAAATGCTTATCAATTACCAGACCCAGCTTACACAGCTTGAAATGACTGTGCGTGAGGCGGAGATGGAGAGGCAGCTCCTTGAAGACCAGATAATGGGAAGGGAACCTGTTATCATAACAACAGAGATGCTGGGGCTAAATCCCATAGTGCAGAGTTTACATGAGAGATTACAGGAGCTGCAGTTAAAATTGGATTATCTGAACACGGAAGATCCCGATTCTGAAGATGTCCTCACTGTCCAGCTTGAGATAGAAGATGTGAGCGAGAAACTCAGGCTTGAAACGGAAAAGATGGTTGACGGGGAAACGGCGGTAAACTCGCCTCTTTTTTACCAGCGGCTGGAGCAAAAACTCAAAGATGCGAAAAAAGACCTAGATAAGCTGGAAAAAAGAGAAAAAGATGTCAAAGAGCTTGTTGGTGATTATGAGAATAAAATCAGAAACCTTAATGAGCAGCAGTTGCAATATGTAAAGCTTGTAAGGGATTTTGAAGTTAATAAGAAGATATATGAGATGCTGCGTGTTAAGGCGGAAGAAAATAAACTTACGGCTGAAGAAGTCCAGCAAAAGGGGACGAGGTATGAGATAATAGAGAAAGCACGGCTTCCTCTTGAGCCTTCAAAACCGCAGAAACTCTTGATTTCCATTGTTGCATTTATCATAGGTTCTGTGGCGGGTTTCGGATGTGTTTTTCTTGTGGAGTTTACAGACCATACTTTTCTCGGTGTTGAAGATTTAAGAAAATATGTGCATCTTCCTGTCCTTGGCTCCGTATCAAATATAAAAAGCAAAAAAGAATCGGATTTGAAAAACCAGAAGAAAAAGAAATTCGTAGTTTTATTTATTGTGCTGATATTCCTACTGCTGATATCGGGCATTATAAATTCCTGTATTCAGGATGAAAACATGAATGAAATGATAAGAAAAGCGACTCTTGAAAAGGAAATTGGAACGGAATTATAAAAGAGAGCATAAAATAATGGATAATATTGGAGATGCGTTAAAGAAAGCAGCGGAGAAGAAAAAGGATGCTTTTGAAATCGGGATTCCTTCTTCAAAGCCGGGCTTTTGTGATTCGGTAGAATATAAAAAACAGCCTTCCACGCCCGCTCCCATTCCGCCGAAGGCGACAGTTAATAGGGCTAAAATAGTTGACCCCAGGATAGTTGCTTATTATGAGGATAACGGCAAAATACTTGAAGACTACAGGGCCCTTTTAACGCAGATTCTATCCATTCAGGAAGAATCCGGCAAAGTGCTCAAAACAATAGCTTTGACAAGTTCAAGAGAGGGAGAGGGAAAATCGATAACAGCTCTTAATATGAGCATAATTCTGGCGAAAAACTACAAGAAAAAGACCTTGATAATGGACTGTAACATAAGGAATCCCGGGATTAATACTTTATTGGGCATAAATATTAAAAAGGGATTAAGCGATATATTGAGAGAGGATATCCCTTTCAGTGTGGAGATTCTTGAAACAGGTATAGATAAGTTAAGTATGATACCTGCCGGAGAAATATATTCCAATCCTGCACAGGTATTCGCATCGGAGAGAATGAAAAGCCTCCTTGAAGAGATAAAAAAACAATTTGATATTATAATCTTAGATACTCCTGCAGTGATACCTTACGCAGACCCGAGGATACTGGCGCCTCTTGTTGACGGAGTGTTGCTGGTTATTCAAAGTGGAAGGGTCCGCAGGGAAGTTGTTCAAAGAACAGAATCTATCCTTCAGGAGGTTGGTGCAAATATTTTGGGATGTCTTCTGACCGGAGTGGAATATTATATTCCTGAATATATACATCGTCATTTATAATGAGAGAAGATAAATTATTTTTTCTTTCTGAAACCAAAATCTGAAAAAGGATATTTGGTTTTTTTATTATTTGCATTAAAAATATAACCACTATGAATAATATAAAGAAAATAGCTAAAAATTCAGCAATAATGATAATTGTAGAATCTATAAATAAAGTTTTATCTTTATTTCTGACGGTGGTACTGGCCAGGTATTTAGGGGATTATGTTTTTGGAGAGTACTCTTTTGTGTTAACAATGGTCATGTTGTTTAATGTCCTGGCTGTTTTTGGTTTGGATACTCTTGCCGTGCGCGAAATATCTAAAAACATAGAAAGGACCGGACTGTATCTTTTTAACTTGTTGTTTTTAAAAATTCTAATGGCTGTTTTCAGTTTCATAGTGCTTGTTGGTGTAATAAAGATAATAGGGAAGCCAGAGTCAGTTAATCATTGTTTATACTTTGCGGGGTTTATTGTATTTATTATGGCAATTGCCGATTCTTTCGGCAGTATTTTTAACGCTCACGAGAAGCTTGAATTAAAAGCATTTAGCCTTCTTGCAACAAAGATATTCTTGGTAATCCTTCTCCTTCTTGCGGTGTTCTTTAAAAAGGGAATCGTATCAATAGTTTTTCTTATTCTGCTCAGCGAAATATTCAGGCTTATATTAAGTGTGTTTATTTATAGACTTCGACTAAGCACTTTCTCTTTTAGGTTTGATATGGGCTTATGCAAGAGTTTGCTGAGAGATGCATCTTCTTTTGCTCTTATATCCGCGATAGCAATAATTTATTTTAAGATTGATATAGTAATGCTGTCTTTATTAAAAAACGACCAGGTCGTCGGATGGTATAGCGCAGCCTATAATTTGGTAGCCGCTTTAATTTTTATTGCGGGAGCATATAACCTGGCTATATATCCCTCGTTATCCAGAGATGCCGGGAAGTCCCAGGATCTATTGTCATTTAGGTGGCAGAAGTCAGTTAAATATTTATTTGTTATAAGTATACCTATTACTGTTGGGACATTATTTCTTGCAGACAGGTTTATTGAGCTTTTTTATTCTACAGAGTATTACAACTCAGGATCGGCGCTTAAAATACTGGTTGTTACTTTACCCTGGATATTTGTTAACTCTATAAACATGCAGGTGCTTTATGCTTTTAATATGCAGCTGAAAGCAAGTGTGATTATGTTAGTATGTACTCTTGTAAACATTTCGTTAAATTTGTATCTCATCCCGCGCTATAGTTATATTGGGGCTTCAATAGCTACCTTACTTGCAGAAATAATCAATGTCGTATTATGTTTTTTTATTGTAGCCAGGCATATGCAGGTATGTATAAATTACAAAAACACTTTCATTATGCCATTAATAGCGGCTGGCATAATGGGTTTTGTAATCCATCTCTTGAATTTTATTAACTTATTCTTGCTGGTTTTTATCGGTGTGTTAACTTATATGGTTTTCCTTTATTTCCTTAAAGTCTTGGATGAAGAAGATAAAAGGATAATAGCTAGTATAATTCGTTGATTCATAATATTAATTTGAATGAAATTGTCTATGAAAAATCTGTCTGTGATAATTGTCAACTGGAATGCCGGAAGATATTTAATTACCTGCGTAGACTCCATTTGTAGGTATATTTATGACAAGTCTACAACAGAAATTATTGTTGTGGACAATAATTCAGGGGACGGAAGCCTTTCCTTTTTGAAGGGGAAATATCCGTTTGTCCGAACAATAGAAAATAAACAGAACTTAGGTTTTGGATCTGCGAATAATCAAGGTTTTAACTTGAGCACTGGTGAATATATCTCATGCCTGAACCCGGATACTGTCTTGCAGGATGACTCATTATTAAAGATGTTGAAATTTATGCAGATAAAGCCTGAAATTGGGATAGCAGCTCCTAAAGTGTTAGATGGAAACGGATCTATATGCACATCCGTGATTAAAACGCCCACGCTCTACTCAGAGTCATTAAAGATATTATATCCAAGGAAGAAGAATATCAGGGAACTGCCGTTAACGGATTTTGATTACAGCAAGCCAAGTAAGGTAGAATGTGTTTCCGGTTGTTGTATGATGTTGCGTAGAGAAGCTATTAATAAGGCTGGATTTTTTGATGAAGACTTCTTTATGTATGCAGAAGATATTGAACTATGTATAAGGATGAAAGACAATGGATATGATGTATTTTATTATCCGGAAGCCCATATTGTACATCTCGGAGAGAAAAGCACCGGTAAAAATTATGGGATTGCGATCCATTCCTATATCAGCGGATATGTGATTCTAAAAAAGATATATGGTTATGCGATTGCATATATCTATAAAATTTTTGTTATTCTTATTTCCTTGTTGAAAATAGTGGTCTTGTCAACCTGTTTGTTAGGTAAGGGCAAAAGAAAGTTTCTTCCCAGGATAAAGAATCACTGGCTTTTGGTAAAAGCATTGGTATTTGAGGAGGGCTAACAGAGCATTGATAAATATAAAGAAAATATTATGGTTTGTAGGCTATTCCCCCAGCAAGATTGGTTCATTTGAGCGTTTAATGGTAAATTTCAGCAAGGAATGCAAAAACAGGAAGATAATGTTTAAAGTGTTATTTCCTGAAGAACCATGTGAACAGTTTAAAACAATGGTGGCCGGGAACGGCGGGGAAATTGGTGTTTTAAAATTCACAAGCCGTGTTGACCCGATCTACATAATAAAACTTTCAAGGGTTATCAAAAGATTCGGCCCGGATATCCTTCATTCACATTTTGACTTTGCAAATTTCACATCGATTTGGGCACAATTAATTAATCCCGCGCCGTATTATATATGGCACCAGCATAATTTCGCCGGCAGCAGGATGCCGTTTTTGAGGAAGATAGTTTTCAAAATCGCATCAAAAAAAGCCAAATGCATTATTGCGATTTCTAAATCAGTCGAAAAAGATATTTCAGATAAGGGAATGGATGAAAAAAGAATTCATGTTGTATATAACGGGATTGACCTGAACTTATATGACATTCCCGCCGGCGATCAATTGCAGTTAGCTATTCGCGATAAATACGGCCTTTCCAGGAATGATTTTGTTGTCGGAAGCGTATCTGAAGCAAGAGAAGAAAAAGGGCTGCAATATTTAATTGAATCGATTCCCTTAATTAAACGGAATAGTTTAAAGTGGCTGCTTGTTGGGGCTAAACAGGGTCCTTTTGCGGCGTATATTAATAAAAGAATAGGCGAATTAGGGATTACCGATAAGGTGATTTGTACCGAATTTATAGATAATGTGCATCAGGTGTTGGCAGCAATTGATGTGGTGGTTATCCCATCTATGATGGAAGGTTTGTCTTATGGGGCGCTTGAGGCATTGGCATGTGGGAAACCTGTTATAGCCAGTGAAATAGGGGGGCTGCGTGAAATCATTGAAGAAAGCAAGAATGGGTTGTTCATAAAATCGGGAGATCCTGAGGCAATTGCATCCGCAGTGCGAAATCTTATGGATAACAGATTGATATTTGACTCCCTCAAATCTAATGCGAGGCCGTCGGTTGAGGATAACTTCAACCTGGACAGGAACATCAGCGAAATATTCAAATTATACGGGATTAATTGATATGGAAGATCGCGACAATATATATTCCGATGTTTTACATGAAGAGCGACCTTTGATAGGGTTTCCTGCCATTCTGAAAGTATTTGGCGTTATTTTCTTTTTAATTATCAGCGCTGGTTTGCTGATATTCCCATGGTACATAACAGCTTTCCTGTTTTTTGGATTTTGCTTTTCAATTGCTGTTTTCTTTAATTTATATATAGGTACACTTATATTTATAGCGGGGGCATATCTCCACCCGACAGTATTATTCCCGGCGCTTCAGGATTTCCATATAGCGAGAAATCTTGCGTTCGGCGTCATATTCATCTGGGGGTTTCACACGATAGTTTATCGTGATTTTAAATTGGTTAAAGCTCCTCAAAATTTAATAATTGTGCTGTTCAGCCTCTTGTTTTTTGCCTCTACTTTTATGGAATTTGATTATAGTTTCCCATTATTTATCGAAATTGTAAGCAAAGCAGTAGTTTTATACTTTGCGGTTGCTAATATAGTGAAAACCCGGTTTCAATTGATATTCCTTGTATGGTTTTTATTTGTTCTGGGTTCTGTTTCGGCATCGGTAGGTATTATCCAATACGGCCTGGGCATTGGCTTAAGGGAAGGGACTTCCGTGAGGGTGATGGGTTTAACCGAAAATCCAAATACATTGGCCGCCGAACTTGTCTTTTTGATACCCGTATTAATAGGCCTTTTTAAATGCAGCAGGAAAATAGTGATCAAAAGTATTGTTTTTATGTTTTTTTCAGTTATAGCGACAGGCATCATACTTACATATTCAAGAGCCGGAATGCTTGCTCTGGTGTTTGTCAGTTTTCTGGCTGTTAAAAGGTTTATGTTCAGAAGATTAAATGCATTTGTTGCTCTTATAATTGCCGTTGTTATTCTTGCTACATTCATATTTGTTCTTATGCCTTTCCTCCCCGATGAGTATAAGGACCGTATGCAGACAATCACGGAAACGAGGGAGGCTTCGATTAGGTCGAGGTTTGATGCTTGGGTTGTTGCAGGGGATACTATAGTCCACCATCCTTTTATAGGCGTCGGTCCGGGTGTGTTCCAGAGAGAATTTGTGTATAACGCCATTACTTCGCCGGGCATAAAGACAAAATTTTTGCTTTTGCATGCGCATAACCTGTACTTGAATGTTGCAGCTGAAAGCGGAGTGCCTGCCGCGGCCATGTTGATACTTCTCATCTATTTCAGCTGGAAATACTTTCGAAAAAGCAGTTTTGTGTTTGAAAAGAAAGGGGATATAGTCCTTTCGAATATATCTGCCGGTTTTGAAATCAGCATTATAGGTTTTTCTCTTATGAATATGGTTTCATCTCATATAGAAGCGTTGATATTCTGGATATTATTAGGCATCTCAGTAGTGCTGATGGAGTTGTCAAATGGGGAATAGAAAAACTTTCTTGGCGATGATATTGAGTCTGTTGGTTTCAGGCATCTGTTATTCGGATATAAAAATAGGAGTTGTTAATGGGTCGGATAAAATAAGGCCCGAAACGAAAATTGCATTTGAAGACTTTCCCGAAATACGGTTGTTTTCTGCGAAGAGTGAATATGAGTCATTCCAGATAGTATTGGAAAATACCTGTGACGAGGATTTTGATTTTAAATTCACAATATCCGATTTATTTTTAGATGCAGGGAATATCATCAAAAATTCAAATATTAAAGCTTACTCAGTTGAATATATTGATGTGGCAAGATTTTCGCGCGACACCGGGAAATGGCCCGATCCTTTAATTGAAGTTACCGGGAGCAGGTTGCATCTTGATAGAAAATCCAGATTTGTTTTATGGTTTAACGTATTTGTTCCCGAATATACAGAGGAGGGAACGTATAAAGGCAATCTTGCAATTGAGATTGGGGGAAAGAGATTTAAGAATATTGAAATTGAGTTAAACGTGTGGAATTTTTGCCTTCCCCGCACCCCGACGCTCAGAACAGCTTTTGCATTATGGCCCGGGTTCATAGCTAAAAGATACAAATTATCTCTCGACAGCGAAGCATTAAAGGATATGGTAGAAACTTACTGGAAGAATATGTTTGAGCACAGGGTGAGCAATCTCAATTATGTTTGCCCGTCTATAGAAGAGGTTAGGGGCAACGCTGAAATGGACTTTGCGGATTTTGATGAAAAAATGGAATATTATGTGCGGAATGGAATTAATTCATTTAATGTTTTTTGGAGCGGAATACCTTATACATATGGGGAACAAAAACCGTCTGAAATCCCGGCTGATTTTGCTAAATATCTGTTTGTAAAACAAGTTCTTCAGGGGACAGAACAGCACCTCAAAGATAAAAGATGGTTATCAAAGGGATATATTTATCTGGCAGATGAACCTGATGTTAAATATTTCAGCGTTTTAAAAAAGACTTTATCGGAAATAAACAAGCTTGCTCCGGAGATTAAAAGATTAGTGACGATTGGTTATGCGACGTCAAAGCCGGATAATAAAAATAACTATGGGTATATGGACTTGTCCGGCTATGTAGATGTATGGGTTGTGCATACCGATAAAATCAATCAACAATTTTTGGAAGAACGCCGGCAAGAAGGCGATGAAGTCTGGTGGTATGTGACATGTGGCACAAGGCGTCCTTATGCGAATTTTTGGGCAATTGATTATACTGCGGCTGAAAACAGGATATTATTCTGGCAAATGTTTAAAAACGGAGCTCAGGGGACATTATATTGGTGCATTAATTATTGGGAAAAAGATGTGTGGAAGGACCCTGTTTCCTATGCAGACTGCAACGGAGAAGGTTCTTTGGTTTACTGGGGGGCGGATGGGCCTGTCAATTCAGTTAGATGGGAAATAATAAGAGACGGCATCGAAGACTATGATTATTTATTTATTTTAGCCGAAAAGATCGCCGAATTAAAAAAGGGTGATACTGGCGGAGAATATTCTGATCTGATATCCGAAGCTGTCAAACTTTGTGATGTATCGGATCTTGTCCCGAGCCTGACCGAATATACGAGAAATTACCTCTTATTGCTGAATAGACGAGAAGAGATCGGAAACATGATTTCTAAAATTACCTGTATTTTAAAAGAAAAGGGAAACTAGTGCCTAAAAATAGCAAAATTAAAATCCTGCATCTTAGAAACAGCTACCAGTATTCCAGTGCTCTTTTCGGAGCTGAAAGAGTTATACTGGGGATATGCCGTTTTGTTAATGAAACTGAATTTACCCAGGCCCTTGTGACTTTAATTGACGGGAGAGCGCAGGGCGATTTGCCTTTAAAAAAAGAGGCTGAAAAAAATCATATT